>NZ_CAXPXK010000057.1:0-76519 GCF_964221125.1 Alloalcanivorax sp. | reverse complement strand
CGGCGGCCACCGAAAGCCGAATCGGTATCGCCAGCCCGCCGGCGTCGATCAGGGTGCCGGCCATGTTCGCGCCCAGCAAGCCGAGCAACAGAACATAGAGGCCGACAAAGCGGTGACGAACCCGGGTTTCGTTATCGTCGGACATGGCGCCCCCTAACGGCCAAGCAAATAAAGGCTGCAGTACACCAGCACCCAGACGATATCCACGAACGCCCAGTACAGGCCGGCGATGCGCACCTGGCGCGCGACCCGCGCGCCCTCGCGCCAACGGTACGTCAGCACCAGCATGACCAGCAGTACCATCAGGCCGATGATCATATGCAGCGCGTGCAGGCCGGTGATCGCGAAATAGAAGTTATAGAACAACATGGCGTTGTGCGGGTCCGGCCCGGAAAACGCGAACGGCTGATCCAGAAAGGGGACCAGGCCGGCACGGTATTCCATGTAGTACTCGTAGCCCTTCAGGCCCAGGAAGGCTACGCCCAGGGCGATGGTGGCGCTCAGCCACCACAGGGTGAGCCGGCGCCGGTGTTGGTCCGCGGCCTGCTCGGCAAGCGCCACCGCCAGGCCGCTGGTCAGCAGGATCACGCTGTTGAAACCGGCCAGCAGCCAGTGCAGCTCGCGGGCCGCCGCCGAGAAGGTGTCGTAATACTGATGGTAGTACACGGCCAGTGCCAGGAAGGCACCGGAGAACAGCAGCGCCTCGGTGACCAGGAACAGCCACATGCCCAACAGGTCGGCGTCGAATTGCTGCTCCAGCGTCTCGAACTGGTGGGCAACGATCACCGTGGTTTGGTTATTGGGGCGTGTCATAGGCGTACGCCTCGCTGTCGACCCGTGGAACGGTGGCGAAATTCTCTTTCGGCGGCGGTGAAGCCACCGTCCATTCCAGACCCCGGGCGTCCCAGGGGTTGCCGCCGGCGCGGGCGCCGTAGCGCAACGACCAGAGCAGATACAGCAGCGGCAACAGATAGCCCACCGCCAGCATGCCGGCGCCGGCGGACGAAAACACATTCAACAACTGAAATTCTTCGGCGTAGGCGTGGTAGCGGCGCGGCATGCCGGCCCAGCCGAGAATGAACTGAGGGAAGAACGTCAGGTTGAAGCCGGCGAACACAATAATCGCCGACACCCGCGCCCACATTTCCGGGTACAGGCGCCCGGTGATCTTCGGCCACCAGAAATGCAGCCCCGCCATGTAGGCGGAGACCATGCCGCCCACCATGATGTAGTGGAAATGCGCCACCACGAAGTAGGTGTCGTGCATCTGGATGTCCAGGGCCAGCGTGGCCACGAACACCCCGGTGAGCCCGCCGATCAGAAACAGGCCGATAAAACTGAGCGCGAACAGCATCGGCGCGTCGAAACGGATATGGCCCTTATAGAGCGTGGCCAGCCAGTTGAAGATCTTCAGCGCCGAGGGCACCGACACCAGAAAGCTGAGCAGGGAGAACGCCACCCCGGCGTAGATCGACTGGCCGGAGACGAACATATGGTGCCCCCATACCAGAAAGCCGAACAACGCGATGGCGAGGATGGAAAACGCCATCACCTTGTAACCGAAAATCCGTTTATGGGCGAAGCAGGCGATGACCTCGCTGACCACGCCCATGGCCGGTAGCAGCATGATGTAGACCGCCGGATGGGAGTAGAACCAGAATAAATGCTCGAACAGGATCGGGTCACCCCCAAGCTCCGGATCAAAGATGCCGATGCCGAAGGCCCGTTCCACGCCCAACAACACCAGGGTGATCGACAGCACCGGCGTCGCCAGCACCATGATCAGGCTGGTGGCGTACTGCGCCCACACGAACAGCGGCAGGCGGAACCAGGTGAGCCCCGGCGCGCGCATCTTATGGGTGGTGACGATGAAGTTGATGCCGGTGAGGATCGACGAGAAGCCGACGATGAACACGCCGGTGGCGGCGGCCAGCACCGCGCCGTTGGAGAACATGGTGCTGTAGGGGGTGTAGAAGGTCCAGCCGGTGTCGATGCCGCCGGCGATCACCGCGGTGAGCGTGAAGGCGCCGCCGAGAATAAACACATACCAGCTCATCAGGTTGAGCCGCGGGAACGCCATGTCGCGGGCGCCCAGCATCAACGGCAGCAGGAAGTTGCCCATGGTGGCGGGAATCGAGGGAATCAGAAAAAACCACACCATGACGATGCCGTGCAGGGAAAACATCTGGTTGTAGGCGTCGCTGGAGAGCAGGTCCCCGGCCGGGGTGATCAGCTCCAGGCGCACCAGGGTGGCGGCGGCCCCGCCGAGAAAGAAAAACCCGGTGATGCTGATGAAATAGAGCCAGGCGACACGCTTGTGATCCAGCGTCAGCAGCCAGCTTTTCAGTCCGTAACCGGCGTTCAGATAGTTCATGGCGCGTCAGGCTCCTCGGGCGTCAGGGATTGGATATAAGCGGTCAGCTTGAGCAGATCTTCCTCGCTGATCTGATCCTTGAAGGACGGCATGATCGGCGCGTATCCGGCCACCACATGCTTGCTGGGAAAGACGATCGAATCGCGCAGGTACTGGGCGTCGGCGGTGACCGTGCCGCCGCTTTCCAGCGGCACCGGCTTGCCGTACAGGCCGGCCAGATCCGGCGCCCGCACCGAGGACGCCTCGCCGTGGCAGCCGCTGCAGCCGTACTGGCGGAACAGCCGCTCGCCGTCCTGTTGCGGCGTGCCCGGCCGGTCGCGCCGCGCCAGCCAGTCCTGGAATTCCGAGGGCGGCATCACCACCACTTCGCCGACCATGCCGGAATGGGACAGGCCGCAATATTCCGCGCAATAGAGGTCGAAGCGCCCGACCTTGGTGGGGGTGAACTGCAAGCGGGTATAGGTTTGCGGCAGCACGTCCTGCTTGATGCGGAAGGCCGGCACGAAAAAGCTGTGGATCACGTCCTGGGAAGTCATGCGCAGCCGCACGGTCTGGCCCACGGCCACGTGCAGAGTGTTGATCTCGCGGATGCCCTCCGGGTGCTGGAACTTCCACATCCACTGTTTGCCGATCACGTTCACCCGGCGCGCTTCGCCGTCCTCCGGCGTGGGCGGATCGAGAATCTCCACGTAGAGCAGCGCGCCCCAGGCAAAGAAAAACAGGAACGCGGCCAGCACCGGAATCGACCAGCCGATTTCCAGCCAGCGGTTGTGGTACAGCAGCGGCGACCCGCGGCGGCTGGCCGGCGAGCCGCGCCGATAACGGATGCCGAACACCAGCAGCACCGTAAACACCAGCGCCACCACCAGCCCGCAGGCCACCACCATGGCCCAGAACAGGGTGTCCACCTGGCCGGACACGCTGGACGCGGATTCCGGGAACAGCAGCAGCTGCCATCTATCGTCGGCGTCGGCCATGGCTCAATGCCTCCCTTGCCGGTCATTCCCGCGGCGGCGCCGGAGCAGCCGGCCCACCACCAGCGCCAGCACCAGGGCGGTGATCAGGCAGGCCAGATTCAGCAGCCGCAGAATGTCCAGGGTGTAGGTGCCTTTCTCCGGATCGAAGTGAAAACAGCGCAGCGCGATCCGGTCGGTGATCGAGCCCAGCCGGCCTTCGCCGGCGCGGGTCAGCGCCAGTTCCACATCCCGCCCGGAAAACGTCAGGCCCAGCAGATACGAAGAGAGGCGCCCGTCGCCGTCGAGTACCGCCAGGGCGGCCGGGTGGGCGAACTGCTCGCTGTCCGCGTCGTACTGGTAGCGGTAGCCGATCCGCCGCGCCAGGGTGTCGATGGCCCGGGCGTCGCCGGTCAGCACCCGCCAGTCGTCGGCGTCGCTGTCGCCCTGATGGCTGTCGCGCAAAGTGGCCAGCGCGCGGTCGGCGGCGTCGGCGCCTTCCCGCGGGTCGATGCTCACGGTGATCACCCGGAAGTCCTCGCCGGGCTGGAACTTCACCTCCGAGAGCCGGCTGCCCAGGCGCCGCAGGGACAGATCGCAGAGGTTCGGGCAGTCGTACCAGGCCAGCTGCAGCAGGGCGGGTTTGCCGTCGATCAGGTTGCCCAGGGTCACGCTGTCGCCGTGGCGATCCGTGAAGCGCAGATCCAGGGGCACCCGCTCGCCGATGCGCTGCTCCACGCCGACCCGGTCCAGGGTTTGCGACGGCGTCGGCGGCTGGGCGGTGACCAGCAGCGGCAGGCCGAGCACGCCGGCGGCCAGTATCAGGCGGCTCATGGGCGCGCCCCCCCGTCGCCGTGGCGGCGCGCGTAGAGAGCCATGGCCCGCTCAATCGGGATGTGCACCACCCCGGCCTCCTGGTCCACCCAGCCGTATCGGTGCAGCCCCCGTTCGCTGATTTCGCGCATGCGTTGCAGGTCGGGGCCGGGCTCGGCCTGCAGGTGTGGGGTGCCGGGTTGGTCCAGCGGCAGTTCGAAGAAGCCGGTGGCGCGCGGCCCGGCGTCGCCGCGCAGCGCGAACGCCCAGCCGATCAGGCCCAGCACCACCGCCAGCAGGCACGACACCAGAACCGCCGCCACCAGCGGCAGGCGCGGTGACACGTCGCGCTGTTCGTAACCGGGGTCGCGCCGTGGTGCGGTCATGGGGTGCCCTCCGCGCGCCGCGAACGGTAACGCCGGATCAGCAGCAGGCCCGGGGCGGCGAGGGTGAGCAACGCCACCGGTGAGCGCCAGCCGAGCGGCCAGTGGTGCGGGTAGTACGCAGGCAGCACCAGCCAGGCGAATTCCAGCGCATGCCCCAGCAGCACCAGCGCCGCCAGGACCGCCAGCGGCCGGGCGCGCCGCTTCGAGCCGGCGGGCAGCAGGGCGGCGAACGGCAGCGCCCCGCACAGTGTCATCATCGCCAGCGCCAGCCACTGCCAGCCGCCCTGGCCACGGTGGGCGTACCAGCGGATTTCGTGGGGCAGATCGCCGCTCCAGATGATCAGGTACTGGCTGAAGGCCACGAACACCCAGAACAGGATCGCCGCCAGCCACAGATGCGCCAGATCCCGCCGCGCGCCCTCCAGCGCCGGCCGCCGCTCCGCGTCCGGGTAGACGCCGGGCAGCAGGAACGGCAGCGCCAGCGCCATGGACAACGCCGAGCCCATGAAAATCAGGCCCAGAATGTCCGAGTACCAGGCCGGCTCCAGGCCCATGATCCAGTCGAACGCGAAAAAGGTGGTGGTGAGCGCCCACAGCACCAGCCCGCCGGCGCTGGCCGGCGTGGAGCGGCGGTCGCCGCGCCACACCGAGAGCCGCGCGGCCAGGGTCAGCCAGATCACCGCGTACAGGGCGAAGCGGGCATGGAAAAACGGCAGGTTCAGATAGAACGTCTTGTGCCGCACCACCTCGGGCAGGCCGCTCAGGTCGCCGGTCCAGGGGAGCAGTACCCGCGCGCCCAGCAGCAGGGGCACGAACGCCACCAGCATCAGCGGCAGGGTCGCCACCACCGCCTTCAGCGGCGCGCGCACCGGCTCGCCCCACTGGCCGCCGGTGAGATTGTGGGTCATCAGTACCGCCATGGCGCCCAGCGGCAGGGCGATACCGGTGAGGGCGGCCACCAGCCAGGCCCGCAGGAAGGCGGCGCCGTCCAGCAGCGCCCCCAGGCCGGTGAGCAACAGCCCGGCGACGGCGACGAACACCAGCGCCCGGGTCATGGCGGGTCCTCCCCGGTGTCGGGCAGCGGCCGGTGGTCCCGGGGCACGTCCTCCAGGCGCGCGTTGCGGCTCAACTGCAGGCTGCGAATGTAGGCGATGATCGCCCAGCGCTGGTCCTCGGGCACCCGGCTGGCGTAGGCGTACATGGCGCCGTGGCCGTCGCGGATCACCTGGTAGAAATGCCGGTCCCCGGCTCGGCGCAGGCGTGGCCGGTGCAGGCTGGGCGGCGCCGGGAAGCCGCGCTGCACGATCACCCCCTGGCCGCGCCCGTTGCGGCCGTGGCAGGGCGCGCAGAACACATCGAACTGTTCCCGCCCGTGGGCCAGTGTTTCAGCGTTGATCGGCAGCGGGTTTTCCGTGGCCGCCGGCCGCTGGTCCCGCGCCACCGTGCCTTCGGGCACCGGCCGGGCGGCCAGGTCGTCGTTGAAGGCGGCGCCGGTTTCATAGGTTTCCAGGCGCGGCTGGTCGGCCATGTCGGGCTGCTCGCAGCCGCACAGCAGCGCCGGCACCAGCAACCACCAGGACCAGTACTTCATGCCGGCACCTCCTGGATCGACACCGCACCGTTTTGCAGCAGGTGCTCGCGCAGCCGCTCCGCGTCGAACAGCGGGTCCGACGCTTCCAGGCACAGGAAATAGCCGTCCCGCGATGCCGCGTCGAACTCCGCCACGTTGAACAGCGGGTGGTAGGGGCGGGGGAAGCCGTTCAGCCACAGCATCGACAGCATGGCGCCCAGGGTGGCGCCGACCATGGTCATGGCGAAGGTGACGATGCTGTAGGCGGGCCAGCTGAGTACCGGCCTGCCGCCCACGTTGAACGGATAATCCAGCGAGCCGTACACCTGCAGCGCCAGGGCGCCGGCGCCGGCCACCACCGCGCACACCAGGGCGGTGACCGGCACGCGCCGCTCGCTCAGGCCCAGCGCCTGGTCGAGGCCTTCCACCGGGTGCGGGCTGTAGGCGTCCAGGCGGGTCAGTCCGCGCCGGCGCAAATCACGGCTGGCGGCGAGCAGGCGGTCGGCGTCGGGGAAGCGGGCCAGCAGCCCGTGCAGGCGCTCATCCATGGTCGGCCTCCCGCTGTTGGCGGCGGTGCAGCATCTCCCGCATGTCGTGCATGGAGATCGCCGGCATCAGCTTGATGAACAGCAACAGCAACACCACGAACACGCCGATCGAGCCGGCGTAGGTGAGCCAGTCCCAGGCGCTGGGCGTTACCGTATCCCAGGCGCTGGGCATGTAGTCCTTGTGGGTGCTGGTGATGACGATCTGAAAGCGTTCCAGCCACATGCCGATCTCGGCGATCACCGCCAGGCACAGCAGCCCCGGCACGCTCTCGCGCAGGCGCCGGAACCACAGGCCCTGGGCCAGCACCACGTTGCACAGGATCATGCCCCAGTAGAAAGGCGCGTAGGGCCCGGTCCAGCGGTCGTAATAGACGCTGCGGTAAAAGTCCTCGCCGGTGTAGAAGGCGGTGAACACTTCCTGCAGGTAGGCGTAGTCCACCACCAGCACGAAGCACAGCATCATGATGCCGAGCCGGTTCAGATGCGCCCGGGTGATCAGATCGCGGAAGCCGAACAGGGCGCGCAGCACGATGGCGATGATCGCCACCGTGGCGAAGCCGGAATAGAGCGCGCCGGCCACGAAGTAGGGCGGAAAGATGGTGAAATGAAACCCGGGCACGATGCTGACCGCCAGGTCCAGTGAAATGGTGCCGGTGACCGACACCACGATGGGCACCGCGATCACCGCCAGCACCCGGTGGGCCTGCTGGTAGCGGTGCCAGTGCCGCGCCGAGTTGCGCCAGCCCAGCGCCAGCACGCCGTAGAACAGCTGCACCGCGCGGTGACGGGCGCGGTCGCGCAGGCTGGCCAGGTCCGGCAGCAGGCTCAGGAACAGAAAGCTGGCGGTGAACAGCAGATAGCTGGCGATGGCGAAGAAGTCCCACACCAGCGGGCTGCGCCACTGCGGCCAGAGATCCATCAGGTTGGGGTAGGGCAGCAGAAAATAGGCGAACTGGGGACGCCCCAGGTGCAGCAGCGGGTAACTGCCGGCCAGCACGATGGCGAACATCGCCATGGCCTCCGCCGAGCGACTGATGGAGGCGCGCCAGTCCTGGCGGGTCAGCCACAATACCGCCGAGATCAGCGTGCCGGCGTGGGCGATGCCGATCCACCAGATGGTATTGATGATGGGAAAACCCCAGGCCACCGGAATGTTCAGGCCGAAGGCACCGACCCCCACGCTGAGCACGTAGACCACGCCGACCAGGAACAGCAGGGACAACAGCGTCGCCAGGCCCAGCGCCAGCCACCAGGCCCTGGGCGGCCGGGTGCCGAGCACCGTGGCGCTCACCCGGTCGGTGAGCGCGCCGGCGCTGAGGCCGGGCGGGGCCAGCTCGTCGCGGCGCCGGTTCATGCCGGCGCCTCCCGCGCCTCGAGCGCCTGGATCGCCGGATTGGGGTTGCGCACGCCGGCCAGATAGGTGGTGCGCGGCCGGGTGTTCAGCTCTTCCAGCATGGCGTAGTTGAGCGGGCTTGCCTTGGCCCGGCTGACGGCGCTGTGGCGGTCGTTGAGATCGCCGAATTCAATCGCCTCGGACGGACACACCTGCTGACAGGCGGTGCGCAACTCGCCGTCTTCCAGGGGGCGGTCTTCGTTGCGGGCGTCGGTTTCGGCCTGATTGATGCGCTGCACGCAGTAGGTGCATTTTTCCATCACGCCGCGGCTGCGCACGGTGACATCCGGGTTGTGGGCGGCGGCCGGCGTGGCCAGCTCGGCGGTGGCTTCGGTGTAGTGGTACCAGTTGAAGCGGCGCACCTTGTACGGGCAGTTCTGCGAACAATAGCGGGTGCCCACGCAGCGGTTGTAGATCATTTCGTTGAGGCCCTCGCTGCTGTGCTGGGTGGCCTCCACCGGGCAGACGTATTCGCAGGGGGCTTTTTCACAGTGCATGCAGGGCACCGGCTGGAAGTGCATGCTGGGATCGTCCAGCGGCCCGGCGTAGTAACGGTCCACGCGGATCCAGTGCATTTCACGGCCGCGCCGCACCTCCTCCGGCCCGACAATGGGAATGTTGTTCTCCGCCTGGCAGGCGGTGATGCAGGCGTTGCAGCCGATGCAGCTGTTCAGGTCGATGCTCATGCCCCAGGCGTGGTCCGGGTAGTCCCACTCCGGGTACAGCGAGATCGGTTCTTCCACCCGGTCCGGTTGAGCGAAACCGGGCTCGTCCTGGAAATGCGCCAGGTCGGTTTCGCGCAGCAGATCGCGGCCGGCCATGTTGTGGTGTTGCTGGGTGCTGGCCAGGGCGGCGCGGTCGCCGAGCACCTCCAGAGTCACTCCGCCGGCGGCGAAGGCGCCGTGGTCGGGCATCAGCCGGTAGGCGTTGACTCCCACGCCGTTGCCGACGCGGCCGGCGTCGCGGCGGCCCTGGCCGAGGAACAGGGTGATCGCCCGGGCCGGCTGGCCGGGTTGGATCCACACCGGCGTGTCCAGGCTGCGGCCGGCCAGGGTGAGCCGCACACGCTGGCCCTCGCTCAGGCCTTCGCGTTCCGCCAGCGCCGGTGAGATCAGCGCGGCGCCGTCCCAGGTGAGCTGGGTCAGCGGGCGCGGCAACTCCTGCAGCCAGCCGTTGTTGGCGTAGTGGCCATCGTGCAGGGCCGGGTCGGCGCGCCACTGCAGCAGCAGGCCGTCCCGGTCGGTGGGCGGCGGTGGCGGCGGCGTATTGCGCACCGTCGGCAGGGCGGCCGGCAGGGCGGTGCCGTCGATCCAGCCCTGCTGCAGGGCGCTGTGCCAGTGGCGTTCGAAGTCCGCCCCCGGCAGCGCCTGTCGCCAGTGCTCACGGACCAGCTCGCGCGGGTCGGCGCGGTAGCGGCCGGCGAAGGCGGCGAGCACTTGCTGGGCGGTGTAGCCGCCGAACAGCGGCACAATGGTGGGCTGCATCAGGCTGACGGTGCCGTCGAAGGCGCGCGCATCGTCCCAGCTTTCCAGCGGATGGGCGGCGGGCAGATGCCAGAGCGCGGCGCGCCCGGTTTCGTCGCGGTACTGGCCGCAGTGGACGCTGAACGGCACCCGCGCCAGACGCTCTTCGAACGCCAGCCCGGCGGGGGCGTTATAGACCGGATTGACGTTCAGCATCAGCAGCGCGTCGACCCGGCCCTCGCCCATGGCGCGGCTCAGGTCGGCCAGGTCGCCGTCGGCGGCGGGCGCCACCGGGGCGCTGTATTCCACGCTGGTGCCGGCGGCGCCGAGATGGTGGTTGATGGCGTGCGCCAGCGCGTGCAACGCCGCCGGTTGGGTATCGCCGGGAATCACCACCGCCTCCGCGCCGGCGCGGCGCAGATCGTCGGCCAGGGCGTCCAGCCAGGCGGGGTCGACCGGGCTGTTTTCAGCCTGATCCGCCATGCCGGGCACCCCCAGGCGCGCCGCCAGGGCGGCGGCCAGCGCGGGCACCTCGGCGGCGGCCAGCGGCAGCCGGTGGTCGCTGCTGGCGCCGGTGATCGAGGGCGTGCTTTCCACGCTATAGAGACGGTTCAGCAGCGCGTCTTCGCGGTCCGGCCGGCGCCGGCCCATGGCGTGGCGTGCGTGCACCAGCTTGGCGGGGCCGCTGCCGAGCATATCCGCGTCCAGGTCCAGGATCACCCGGGCCCGGTCAAGCCGGTAGCGGGCCTCCCGGGGCTCGCCGAACAGCTGCCGGGTGCCCTGGTGGGCGGCGCCGTTGGCGAGCGGCTCGTGGCGGTACCAGCGCGTGGACGGATAGAGGCGTTTCAGCCGTTCTATCAGCGCGTGCTGGCTGGGCGACGTGAGCGGGCCGGTAAGCAGGCACAGCCGGCGTTCGCCGGCGGCCCAGTGGCGGCGTTGCGCCTGCAGCTGCTCGAGGAAGGCGGCGTCGCTGCCGGCGGTGCCTTGGTAGCGTATCGTCTGCGAGCGGTCCGGGTCGTAGAGGCCGAGAATTTCCGCCTGGGCGATGCTGTCGGTGGCGCCCAGGCTGGCGGGGTGCTCCGGGTTGCCTTCCACCTTCACCGGCCGGCCCTGGAACGTCTTCACCAGCACGCCGCGGGCATAGCCGTCCAAGGGCAGGGTGGAGGCGTACCAGCGGGCACGCCCGGGCAGCAGGTCCTCCGGGCGCCGTGTGTAAGGGGCGATCCTTTCCTCCGGCTGGGGCTTGCAGCCGGTCAGGCCGCCCAGGGCCAGGGACGCGGCCATCAGGCCCAGCAGCCCGCGCCGCGACACCCGGCCTTCCCAGAGCGGCGCCAGCCTGGGAAATTCTTCTTCCAGCAGCCGCTGGAAGTCATCGCTGTCGGCCAGCTCTTCGAGGCTGCGCCAGTAGTGGCGGCCGGAGCGGCCGGCCAGTTTACGGCGCAGGGCGGCCATGTCGGTGCCGTGTTCGCGGGCGATTATTGATGACATAGGCTGCAGTCCGTCAAACGCTCGGTGGAGGGCGTGTGGTAACGCGCCATCAGACGCTCACCCAGTTGCTGGCGGTCGACGCCTCGCCGGGCTTCCCAGCCCATCTCGAAGACCGCGTCGGGCGGCCGCAGACGGGGCGCGGGATTGCGGTGGCAGTCGAGGCAGAACTGCATGAACAGGGTTTTTTTCTGCGTGGTCAGCGGCATTCGGTCGACCCGGCCGTGGCAGGCTTCGCAGGGCACCCCGTTATTGACGTGGGCGCTGTGATCGAAGCGCACGTAGTCGGGCAGGTCATGGACCCGCCGCCAGCGCAGGGGCTTGTCGTCACGCAGGCTGTCGCGAACCGGCGCGAGCATGTCGGCGTTGGTCCAGAGCTGCGAATGGCAGGTCATGCAGATTTCGCTCTCCGGTACCCCCGCGAACGAGGATTGCTGCACGGAGGTATGGCAGTAACGGCAATCCAGACCCAGCTCGCCGACATGATGCTTGTGGCTGAACGGCACCGGCTGAGCCGGCGTTCGGTCAACGCCGCTGTAGTAGGGCGACTGGAAGTAATAGGCGCCCAGCGCCACCATCACCACCACCAGCGCGAACGCCAGAATCAGCGCCATCCAGGCCAGGGCATTGGCCCTGGGCCTGAAAATACGCGGCACGGGTCAGGCCCGGGTCCAGCAACGCAGGTTCCGGCACAGGGTCAGGAAGCGGGCGGCGTCGCCGGCCTTGTCCAGCGGCACCAGCCCTTCCGCGCCGGCGTCGTCCGGGCCCGACAGGCCGAGCAGTGCCACCGCTTCCTCGGTGAAGCCGATGAACTTCTTGTGCGCCAGCGCGTCGCTGACGAAGTCACGGGCCGGGGGCATCGCCGCCAGTTCGCGGGCGCCCTTTTCCGAGAGCACCAGCGCCACCGCGTCGAACACCACCGAGGGGCCGCCGTCGATTTTTTCGTCGGCTTCCAGCCAGCTGCCGTCGCTGAGTTTCACGCCGCCCACGGAGGCCGCCACATAGGCCACCTTGGCGCCTTCTTTCTTGGCCGCTTTCTCCAGCGCGGTGAGCAGGGCGGCGTCGGCGCCGTCGCTGACCAGTGCGCCGATCTTGCGGCCGGAGAAGGTTTCCGGCTGGTTAAGCAGAATGCTCAGTGCCGGCGACGCCTTCAGGTCCTGGCGGGTGGGCCGCGCGGCGTCGGCGGCGCGCGGCAGCGGACTCAGCCGCAGACCCTTGGCCACGCCCTTGGCCAGGTCTTCGTCGATGTTGCGCAGGTGCGACACCATGCGCGCGCGAATCGCCACGGTGTCCACCTTGCTCAGTTCGAACACCAGGGCGTCGGTGATGTGGTCCTGTTCCACCTCTGTCTGGCTGATAAAGAACTGACGGGCCTGGCTGTAATGGTCGGAAAAGCTTTCCGGGCGCAGGCGCTGCTTGGTGCCCGCTTCCTCGGCCGGGTAGCTGTGGAAACCGCGCTGCGGGTTTTCGCGCGGGCCGCCTTCGGCACCGCCCCAGGAATTGGGCTCGTAGTTGGCGCGGCCTTTGGGGTTCTCCATCGCCATGTGCCCGTCCTGCTGCAGGGTGTGATAGGGGCACTTGGGCGCGTTGATCGGAATATGGGTGAAGTTGGGGCCGCCGAGACGCTTGAGCTGGGTATCCAGGTAGGAAAAGTTGCGGCCTTGCAGCAGCGGATCATTGGTGAAATCAATGCCCGGCACGATGTTCTGCGTACAGAAGGCCACCTGCTCGGTTTCGGCGAAGAAGTTGTCCACGTTGCGGTTCAATACCAGGCGGCCCACCGGGGTCACCGGCACTTCTTCCTCGGGAATGATCTTGGTGGGGTCGAGCACGTCGAAATCGAATTTTTCAGCGAACTTTTCGTCGAAAATCTGCAGGCCCAGTTCCCACTCCGGGTAGTCGCCGGATTCGATCGCGCCCCACATGTCCCGGCGATGGAAATCCGGATCGGCGCCGTTGATTTTCAGAGCTTCGTTCCAGACCACCGACTGCATGCCCTGTTTGGGCTTCCAGTGGAATTTCACGAAGGTGGACTCGCCCTTGGCGTTGACCATGCGGAAGCTGTGCACGCCGAACCCTTCCATGAAACGCAGGGAACGCGGGATGGTGCGGTCGGACATAATCCACATGACCATGTGCATGCTTTCCGGGGTCAGCGAGATGAAGTCCCAGAAATTGTCGTGGGCGGTCTGCGCCTGGGGAAAGCCGCGGTCCGGTTCCTGCTTGGCGGCGTGGATCAGGTCCGGGAACTTCATCGCGTCCTGGATAAAGAACACCGGAATGTTGTTGCCGACGATGTCCCAGTTGCCCTCCTCGGTGTACAGCTTTACGGCGAAGCCGCGCACGTCGCGCGCCAGATCCCCGGAGCCCTTATTGCCGGCCACCGTGGAAAAACGCACGAACGCCGGCGTGCGCTGGCCCTTTTTTTGGAACAATCCGGCGCGGGTCAGTTTGTTCAGCGGCGCGTAGTTCTCGAAGTAGCCGTGCGCCGCGAACCCGCGCGCGTGCACGACGCGCTCGGGAATGCGCTCATGATCGAAGTGGAACAGTTTCTCGCGAAAGTGGAAGTCTTCCAGGGCGGCGGGGCCGCGCTCGCCGACGGTGAGGGTGTTCTGGTCGTCGGCCACCGGCACGCCCTGCTTGGTGGTCAGGGTGGGCACTTCGCCCCCGGCGGTCTGGTGGGTTTCTCCGCCATTTCCTTTAACGGTTTTCCGGTCGCTCTTGGCTGCCTTCTTGGCCATGTTGCCTCCTGGGTGGTGTTCAATCCTTTGCTGGCTTCAAGCCTAGGCCCGGGAGTGAAAACTTCACAAGACGCTCACGGCGGCGGCACCCGGTAAAACAGCGGTGTCCGCCGGTCTCTTCATTCCAGGAAACTTGTGAAAGTGAAGGTTCGATACTTTTATGAAATAAGAAAGGCGCTTATGAGGGGAATAACTAAGAAGTTCGTGGCGCTATTGAGGCCTTGGAGCTGGCACTTAAAGATGACCCGACCAGGAACGTAAAAAACAGGGAAAAACCGTAAAACCTGTGCGCTTTCAGAACCAGGGTGACGGTTTCGCTTTAAATGCGTGTCCACGGATGACTAGGATGTGACAGTGTGATCAACCATCGACGACACAAGGAAGGCATGACTATGCGCAATCGACACCTGTTACTCGCTCTGTTCGCCGGCGCCGTTGCCGGCACCACCCAGGCGGCCACCACCATCACCCTGCACGAAGCCACCGACGAAGGCCCCGGTGACAGTGTCGGCACGGTCACCGTCACCGAGAGCGAATACGGCCTGGTGTTCACGCCGGATCTGAAGGATCTGGACGAGGGCATCCATGGGTTCCACGTTCATCAGAACCCCACCTGCCAGCCCGGCGAGAAGGACGGCGACACGGTGCCGGCCCTGGCCGCCGGCGGCCATTTCGACCCGGACAACAGCGGCCGCCACGGCACCCCCTGGGGCGACGGCCACCTGGGCGACCTGCCGGCGCTGTACGTGGACGATGAGGGCCGCGCCACCCTGCCGGTTCTCGCACCCCGGCTGGAGATGGACGACCTGAAAGGCCGCGCGGTGATGGTGCACGCCGGCGGCGACAACTACAGCGATCAGCCCAAACCTCTGGGCGGCGGCGGACCGCGTATGGCCTGCGGCGTGGTCGCCGACTAGTACGCTTTTCACCCTTTTTTCCTACCAGAACCGAAAACACCGGGCTCAGCCCGGTGTTTTTTTGTGCGTTAGGGCACGAATTACCTATGCGTTGAGTCACAAATAAGAATGATGTCGTACTGATATCATCCAACTACTCTAGTAATCGCCACTAAGCGTGACCTAGTATCCGCAGAGTACGAACTTAACACTAGGCGGGTCGGGCTATGCGTAATCTTATAATCTCATTCATTGTGGCTTCAGGGCTTCTCTCCGGCGTGGCGTTCGGCGCGGACGACACCATGACGCCGCGTATCATCGGTGGGGACCCGGTCCCCACGGCGCGCAGCTGGATGGCGGAAATCGAGATCGGCGGCGCCAGTTACGGGTACACCCGCTGCGGCGGCGCCCTGGTGGCGCCGCGCTGGGTGCTCACCGCCGCGCACTGCGTGGACGACTACGCCGCCAGCGACCTGTATGTCTCCCTCGGGCACCTGAATCGCCATGAGCAGGCCCCGGAACGGTTGGCGGTGCGCTCGGTGCGCGTGCACGAGCACTACCGCACCGGCGTGTACCACAACGACCTGGCCCTGCTTGAGCTGTCCTCGGCCTCCCGGCTGGAGCCCCTGGACCTGGCCAAGGCGGACGAGATGAAAGCGTTGCGCGCCGGTTCCTCGGACGAGGCCCTGGTGGCGCTGGGTTGGGGGCAGACCGAAACCAGCAGCATGTCCGACACCCTGCAGCAGGCCGGTCTGGATTACGTGTCGCCGCAGCAGTGCGGCACCTACTGGAACAGTCTCACCTCCGGACAGATCTGCGCCGCCGAGAGAAACCCGGTGAACGGTACCAACCAGGACACCTGCCGGGGCGACAGCGGCGGGCCGCTGATCTTCCAGCAGGACGGGCGCACCTGGCTGGTGGGCGTCACCAGCTACGGCACCGAGCGGTGCGCGTCCGGCGTGCCGGCGGTCTACACCCGGGTGAGCGCCTATCTGGGCTGGATCGAGAGCACCTCCTCCGGCGCCATGGTGGATTTGCACAGCGAATCCGAGGGCGAAAGCCTCTACACCGGCCCCGGGCGGGCGCTGTCCATGGACACCCGGGTCAGCAACCTGAGCCAGGTCAACGACGCCCGCCAGGTGGGCATCCGGGTCCACCACAAGGCCGGCCTGCGGGTCAGCGCCGACGATCTGCAGTGCACCGCCCGCGGCGGCTACACCGATTGCCTGGGCGCGGCGGAACTGTCCACCGGCGCGGTCAGCAACAGCCACCGCCTGTGGCTGACCCCCACCCACGGCGGCACCTTCACCGACCGGGTCACGGTGACCCCGATCAGCGACAGCCACGACTATTACAGCGCCGACACCGAGCAGTTCTCACCGGTGTTCAGCGATGTGCCGGATATGACGCTGGAAGCCACCGCCACCCGTAGCGGCGGCACCGTTTCGGTCCGCGCGGAGATCACCAACCAGGCGCAGCACCGCGACGCCTATAACGCCTGGGCGAGCTTCCAGGTGCCCGCCGGCTGGGATTACGACAGCCTGCCCGCGGGCTGCACCGACACCCAGCCGGTGCGTTGCGACCTGGGCGACCTGGCGCGCGGCGAAAGCCGCACCCTGAGCCTGACGCTGACCGGCGAGGGCAGCGGCCGGGTGTTCCTGGACGCGGGCGCCGCCAACGGTGATTTCCCGTCCGGCGATACCCGCGCCTTCGTGACGCCGGCGGCGGCCGGCCAGGAAAGCAGCCGTGGCGGCGACACCGGCGGGTCCGGTGGCGGCGGTGGCGGCGGCGGTGCCGGTGGCTGGGGCTGGCTGGCTCTGCTGGTGCTGGCGGGTCTGGCGCGCGGCGGGCGGCGGCCGGGGCTAGCCGTCCACCACGGATAAGTGACGTTTACGCTGCTCCGGCGCCAGGGCGCCGGCGTTGCCTTTCCAGGGCAGGGCGCCGAAGCCGGTGGGCACTTTGTCGAGCAGGTAGGGCGCCTTGATCACATCGAAGTAGGGCGAGTGATCGAAGTCGGCGGCGTGGAACACCCGGGGCTGCAGGCGCAGCAGCCGGGTCCCCGCGTCGCCGGGTTCCTTGACCAGCGGGTGCACCGGAAACTGGATAAAGGCGAAGGCCTCGCCCACGGCGGTGCCGGTGATGGCCCGCAACAGGTCGTTGGCCCAGCGGTTGAGCAGCCGCCGGCGGGCGTGGCGCGCCAGGGTGCGCCAGGGCAGCAACCACAGCAGCGCCAGCGTGCTCCAGGTGTGCTGGGTGCCGGTGCCCACGCGGCTGATGGCGAAGCGCAAGGCGTCCTGGCATTCCGCCTCGGACAGATTCTGCGCCCGGCAGACCCGCAGGTGCAGATCGTGGAGATTGCTCAGGTCGCGAACGCAGAGCCCGCGCTCCAGGCTGGCGTCCAGCACCAGCTGGGTGTCCGGCCGGCAGGGCAGGTAATCCGCCAGCAGCGAGCGCAGGGCCGGGTCCGCCACTTCATGGGGACGGCCGATGTACAGCAGCACCCGTGAAAAGCGGCTGCCGGTGAGCACCTTCAGACGGCGGTCCAAAGGGCTGTCGCCGTCCACCAGCAGCACATCGCAGGGGCGCAGCTGGGCGCGCTGGCTTTCCAGGTCGCCGAGCGGCCAGTCGGAGTGGTCCGGTTGCCGCTGGAGACGTTCACAGAGCCATTGGTAGAGTCGCTGGGAATTCATGGCGTGATCCTACAGTAGCGCCACCGCGCGATCCATGACCGAATAGTCAGTATAGAAGTGCGGCGAGAAGCGCACGCCGCCGCCCCGTTCCGCGCACACCACGCCGCCGGCCTGCAGCCGCGCCCGGGTGTCCGCGGGGGCCTCGTCGGCCAGCCGGAAGGTGACGATGCCGGCGCGCCGCTCCGTCTGCGGCGGACTGAGCACCTCGGCGCCGCGTTCGCGCAGGGCGCTGTCCAGATAGCTGATTCGCTCCGCCAGGGCCTGGGCCACGGTGTCCATGCCCAGTTCCTGAAACAGAGAGAGGGACGCGTCCAGGGCATGGGCGCCGAGCATATTCGGGCTGCCGCATTCGAAGCGGCGTGCGTCCTCGGCCACCCGCCAGCCGGTCTGGCTGTAGTCGCCGGCGTTGGCGATCATATGCCAGCCGAATTGCCGCAGCCGCAGGCGCTCGCGCACCGCCGGCCGGCAGTAGAACAGCGCCAGCCCCTCCGGGCCGAGCATCCATTTGTGGCCGTCGGCGACCACGAAGTCCGCGTACACCTTGCCGCTGTCGAAGCACACCGCGCCCAGGCTCTGGATCGCATCCACGCAGAACAGCACGCCGCTGTCCCGGCAGGCCCGGCCGATCGGCGCCAGGTTCAGGCGGATGCCGCTGCCGTACTGCACCGAGGAGAGCGATACCAGCCGGGTGCGTTCGCCGATCGCGTCGATCACCCGCTGCTCGGCGTCCGGGCCGCTCACGTCCACTTCCACCACCTCGACGCCCTGGTCGGCCAGGGCCTGCCAGGGAATCCGGTTGGACGGGAACTCCTGATCGCTGATCACCACCTGGTCGCCGGCCCGCCAATCGAGCCCCTGGGCGATCACCGACAGCCCTTCGGAGGTGTTCTTGAGCAGCGCCACGTCCGCCGGCTCGACGTTGATCAACCAACCGAGACGGTCGCGCAGACGTTGCTCCACGCGCGCCCATTGCGGGTAGTCCCGGGCGCCCACCTGGATATTCTGGTCGGCGAAGGCGACCACCGCGTCGCGGGTACGGCGGGGCCAGGGGGCCACGGCGGCGTGGTTGAGATACAGCACGTCGTGGTGCAACGGAAATTCCGCTTTCAGGTCGACCATTGCCAGCGCTCCTCCAGAAATCTCACTTGATTGTAACCGCCCTGGAGGTAACGTGCAGAGGACGTGGTTATGTTAATCTAGCCCGGCTAGATCGGGGAAATCCGCCGTGGTCCGCGGCAGACGAGGAGATGTAGATGGGTGACTTGGAAAAAGCCACGCGTAAGGCACAGGAATTCCGGCAGCGCGAGCAGGAAATTCTGGACGCCGCACTGATTCTGTTTCTGGAGCAGGGCGAAGACCGCGTCACGGTGGAGAACATCGCCGACCGGGTGGGCATTGGCAAGGGCACCATCTACAAGCACTTCGAGACCAAGAACCAGATCTACCTGCTGTTGATGCTTCGTTACGAGGAGGATCTGGCGTCGCTGTTCCAGGACATCTCCGAGTCCGACGACAAGGAAACCCTGGCGCGCGAATACTTCCGCTTCCGGATCAGCGATCCGGCCCGCTACCAGTTGTTCGACCGGCTGGAAAACAAAGTGATCAAGGATCACGCGGTGCCGGAGCTGGTGGACAAACTGCACCGCATCCGCGAAGCCAATTTCGAGAAGCTCAACCACATCGTCGAGGCCCGCATCCAGGAAGGTTCCCTGGAGCCGGTGCCCGCCATCTACCATATCTGCTCCGCCTGGGCTCTGGCGCACGGCGCCGTTGCGTTGATGCAGTCGCCGTTCTATCAGCGCCTGATCGAGGACAAGGACGACTTTCTCGATTTCCTGATCGAGATCGGCATCCGCATGGGCAACAAGGGCCAGCGCGGCAAATAAGGAACTTCGATGAGCAAAGCCGAGGAATTACTGGCGCTGTTGGAAAAAGCCGACCAGGACGAACAGGGGCTGCCCCCGGTACACAAATGGCAGCCGGAACGCCAGGACGATATCGATATGCGCATCGCCCGCGACGGCACCTGGTATTACCAGGAATCGCCGATTCAGCGCGAGCGCATGGTCAAGCTGTTCTCCACCATTCTGCTGCGCGAAGGCGACGATTATTTTCTGGTCACGCCGGTGGAAAAGCTGCGCATCAAGGTGGATGACGCCCCCTTTGTCGCCACCGACGTGGAGCGCGTCACCGACGGCGACCGCGAGAAGCTGGTGTTCACCACCAATGTGGGGACCCATGTGGTGGCGGGCGCGCGCCATCCATTACGGGTGGAGACCGACGCCGACAGCGGCGAGCCGGCGCCCTACGTGCATGTGCGCGACAACCTGGAAGCGCTCATCTCACGCAATATCTTCTACCAGCTGGTGGACTGGGCGCGCCGCGAAGAGCAGGGCGGCGGCGCCCGTCTGGTGGTGGATTCCGACGGCGAAACCTTCGAGCTCGGCGCGCTCTAGCCCGCGTCTTCCTGCCCGGGCTTGGGCAGGCCGGTGCCGCACTGCTTGCAGAAGCGGGCGTCCGGATCATGGTCATGGCGGTGGCAGTTGGGGCACTCGCGCTCGTAGCGCCGGGCCATGCTCGCCTTGGACATTTCCGCGGTGACGATGCCGGTGGGCACGGCGATGATGGCGTAACCGGTGATCATCGCCATGGACGCCACCGCCTGGCCCAGCGAGGTTTGCGGTGAAATATCGCCGTAGCCCACCGTGGTGATGGTGACGATGGCCCAGTAGATGCTGCGTGGAATGCTGGTGAAACCGTTGGCCGGCCCCTCCACCAGATACATCAGGCTGCCGAAGATGATGATCACGATCACCACCGAGAACATGAAGATGCCGATCTTGCGGCGGGTGCGCACCAGGGTGGCGCCGAGCTCGTTGGCCTCGGTCATCAGGTGGGCCAGCTTGAGCACCCGGAACACCCGCAATACGCGCAGCGCGCGGATGGTGAGCAGGTAGTTGGCGCCCGGCAGAAACAGGCTCAGGTAGGTGGGAATGATCGACAGCAGGTCCACCACCCCGAAAAAGCTGCGTGCGTAACGCAGCGGCCGGTCGCTGACCCACAGGCGGATCATGTACTCAAAGGTGAACAGCAGCGTAAAGAACCATTCCGCGCCGTACAGCCAGGTGCCGTATTGCTGATGGATGGATTGCACGCTGTCGAGCATCACCGCCGCGACGCTGGCGAGAATGGCGACGATCAGCAGCTGATCAAAATATTGCCCTGCCGGCGTATCGGTGCCGAAAATGATGTGGCGCCAGCGATCGCGCAGGGAAACGGAATCCGAACTCATGGAACCTCGGGCCGGGACATTGCGAGAACGCTATTCTGTCTTGTCCATCGTCCGTTGACCACTTAGTCTCTGTTTTATATACGAATAAAAAGCCGTCTGCTGTACCGCACCGCTTGAGGGGGGATCATGGCGCGCGTCAAAGCGTTGTTCATTTCGTTGTACCCATTCGCCTCGTTGTTTATCTGTGCCCATGCCCTGTGGCTGGGCTGGCAGGACCGGCATTGGCTGTGGGCCGGCCCGTTGCTGGTCAACGTGCCGATTCTGGTGTTGCTGGGCTGGCTGGTCAGCCTGGGGCCGGCGCGCACCAGCCCGCATTTGCCGCTGGCCACCCTGTGCGCCTGGCTGGGCGCGGCGGTGACCCTGCTGGGCACCTTGTCGCTCGGCGATCCCCGCTGGCTGGCCTGGTTGTACACCGGCCTGGGCCTGCTCGGCCTTTGCGCCTACCTGTTCTGGTACAGCCCCCTGCAGCGCGACGCCGCCGACGGCCCGCGGCCCGGCCAGTTGCTGCCACCGCTGGCGTTCCGGGATCTGGAGGGGCGGCCGGTGTCCACCACCTCGCTGCACGGGGCGCCGGCGGTAATGCTGTTTTTCCGTGGCAACTGGTGCCCGGTGTGCATGGCCCAGGTGCGCGAGCTGGCCCGGCGTCGCCCGCAACTGGAACGGCGCGGTGCCCGCATTATCCTGGTCAGCGCTCAGCCCGGCGCCCGGACCGGGCGGCTTGCCGCCCGCCTGGGCGTGCCGATGGAGTGGTGGGTGGACCCGCAGCTGGACGCCGCCCGGCAACTGCGCATCCTCGACCCGGGTGGCACGCCCCTGGGTCTGGAGCTGTTCGGCTACCCCTCGGACACGGTGCTGCCCACGGTTTTGATCACCGACGCCCGGGGCGAGATCTGCTACGTGGACCTGGCCGACAATTACCGGGTGCGCCCGGAACCCGCCACCTTCCTTCGCGTGCTGGACACCATGGTGCCGGCCCCGCGCTAGACGCGGTGCTGGCACGGCCGTACCCTCGGGCGCCTCTCCGGTAAACAAAGGTTTCCGGGAATCGCGCCGGATAACCGTTCGATTACCACCGCTACGCTTTATTACATACCCGCAACGGCGTGAATATGCATCGCTTTGCACACCCCTTCCATAGTCGCAAAGTCAGTCTCCATTTCGGGGGCCTAGCGACTAAGAAGTAAAAAGGGAGGGGTAAACCTTGGATACCAACATCAAACATCTCATCGGTGGTGGCGTGCTCGCGCTGCTGCTGAC
Organism: Alloalcanivorax sp.; assembly: GCF_964221125.1. Lineage (NCBI taxonomy): Bacteria > Pseudomonadati > Pseudomonadota > Gammaproteobacteria > Oceanospirillales > Alcanivoracaceae > Alloalcanivorax > Alloalcanivorax sp. Next base: position 54,658 of record NZ_CAXPXK010000057.1, on the reverse strand, counting down.
CGCCTGCGGCGGCGGAAGCAGCGGGGGCGGTGACGTCTCCGGCAATTCGCCGACGCCCTCAACCCGTGACCTGCCGGAAGAAATGGCGGCGGTCGTGGACGAGTCCAACGCCTTTACCGAAGAATTCTGCCCGGAGACCTCGGAAGGGGCCGCCGGCACGCCGCTTGATCCGGTTCTTTGCGTCGAAGAAAGCGAAGAATCCGAAGGCGGCGCGCCGGATCCCACCGACGTGGTCGCTCAGTTCTGTCCCACCGCGGCGTCCTCGTTCGATCTGGAAGGCGCCTTCGACCCGGCGGCCTTCACCGAAGGGTTCGACGATCCGGCCGGCTTCCTGACCGACGGCCCGCTGTCGTTCCCGATCGCCTGTCTGCAGGAATCGGCCACCAACCTGGACGGCCTGCAGGAGCTGATCGGCGGCAGCAACCCGATCACCGAGCAGCTGTGCCCGGTGGCGGCCACCGAGCCGTCCTTTGACCCGGCCACCTGTTTCGCGGAAGTGACCGGCGGCGCCAATGGCGGCCTGCCCGGCCTGCCCGGCGGCGGTGAAGGCGGCGGCAGCGTACCCGGTGCCGACCAGTTCTTGAACCAGTTCTGCCCGGAAAGCGCCGGTGCCGGCGTCGGCCCGGAGACCCCGCTGAACTGTCTCAACGAAGCCAGCCGTGTCTACATCACCATTGTCGACATGATCACCAACCCGAACCCGCTCACCGACGCCGTTTGTCCGCTGGAAGCCGGCACCGGGCGCGTGGACCCGGTGGTGTGTTTCGAGGAAGCCGTGAGCGGTGGCGGCATGCCCGGCCTGCCCGGTCTGGGTGATCTGCCCGGTCTGCCCGGCGGCGGTGACGGTGGCGACGGCGGCACGCCGGACGTTCCCGGTCTGGATCAGCTGACCGACGCGCTGTCCGGCATCTGCCCGGAGACCCTGGAAGCCGAAGTCGGCCCGACCACCCCGATCGACTGTCTGGCGGAAGCCGGCGGCAGCTTCGGCGGTTTCGAAGACCTGCTCGGCGGCCTCGGTGGCAGCAACCCGCTCACCGAAGCCCTGTGCCCGACCGCCGCCACGGCGGAAAGCTTTGACCCGGCGGCCTGCTTCACCGAAGCGGCCGGTCAGCTGCCCTCCGCACCGGGTGGTGGCTCCCCGCAGATTCCCGGCGCCGGCATGGCTCTGGAGCAAATCTGTCCGGTGGCCGCGGGCGAGGAAATCGGCCCCACCACGCCGTTCGACTGCCTGCTGGAACTGGGCGGCGGCTTCGGCGACCTGGAAGGTCTGCTCGGCGGTCTCGCCGACGGTGGTCTGGAAGGCGGCAACCCGCTGACCGACGCCCTGTGCCCGGTGACGTCCGAGGAAGGTCTGGATCCGGCGGCCTGCTTCATGGAAGCCCTGGAAGGTCTGCCCGGCGGCGTGCCGCTGCCCGGCGGTGACGGCGGCACCCCGGAACTTCCCGGCGGTGAGCAGCTGCTGGGCCAGCTGTGCCCGGAAGCCGGTGCCGGTGAAATCGGCCCGACCACCCCGATCGAGTGTCTGACCGAAGCCGGCCAGAACCTGGGCAACATCCAGGACATGCTCGGCGGCCTGGGCGGCAGCAACCCGCTCACCGAAGCCGTATGCCCGACCGCGTCCGCGGCCGAGCAGCTGGACCCGGCGGCGTGCCTGAGCGAAGCCCTGGGCGGCGGTCTGCCCGGCCTGCCCGGTGGCGGCGACGGCGGCGGCGTACCGGAAATTCCCGGTGTGAGCGATGGCCTGGCGCAGCTGTGCCCGGAAGCCGGTGCCGGCGAAATCGGCCCGACTACCCCGCTGGAGTGCCTCACCGAAGCCGGCCAGAACCTGGGCGGTCTCACCGACCTGCTGGGTGGCCTGGGCGGCAGCAACCCGCTCACCGACGCGCTGTGCCCGGCGGCCTCCGGCGCCGAGCAGCTTGATCCGGCGGCCTGCTTCACCGAAGCCCTGGGCAACCTGCCCGGCGCCCCCGGTGGCGACGGCGGCACCGGCGGCATCCCGGAAATCCCGGGTTTGAGCGACGGCCTGGCGCAGATCTGCCCGCTGGCACTGGAAGACGAAGTGGGTCCGACCACGCCGCTGGACTGCCTGATGGAAGCCGGCGGTAGCCTGAGCCAGCTCCAGGACCTGCTCGGCGGTCTGGCGCCGTAACGGCAACCACGGTTTGATCGGTGTCCCGCCGTTCGCGGCGGGGGCCGGTCCCCGAAAACAAAAAAGCCCCGGCCATTCGGCCGGGGCTTTTTTTGTGGCAGCTTGCCTTGCAAGCGAAAGGCTGGCTACTGATTCCGGCGGGGCAGGGTGTCGCGCACCTTGTCGGCGAGATCGCGGATGCTCTGCTCGGTGGTGTCCCAGGCGATGCAGCCGTCGGTCACCGACACGCCGTATTCCAGATCGTCCAGATTGGCCGGCAGCTTCTGGTTGCCGCCCTTGAGGTGGGATTCCACCATCAGGCCGACAATCGACTTGTTGCCTTCCAGAATCTGGTTGCCGATATTTTCCATCACCAGCGGCTGCAGGTTCGGGTCCTTGTTGGAGTTGGCGTGGGAGCAATCCACCATGATGTTGGTGGACACGCCGGCTTTCTCCAGAGCGCTCTCCGCCAGGGCCACGGACACCGAATCGTAGTTGGGTTTGCCGCCGCCGCCGCGCAGCACCACATGGGCGTAGGGGTTGCCCTTGGTGGTGGTCAGCGCCACCCGGCCGTCCGGGTCGATGCCCAGGAAACGGTGCGGGTGCTTGACGCTGAGCATGGCGTTGACCGCCACGTCCAGGCTGCCGTCGGTGCCGTTCTTGAAGCCCACCGGGCCGGACAGGCCGGAGGACATCTCCCGGTGAGTCTGGGATTCGGTGGTGCGTGCGCCGATCGCCGACCAGGAGATCAGATCCTGCATGTACTGCGGGGTGGTCGGGTCGAGCGCCTCGGTGGCCGCCGGCAGGCCCAGCTCGGCCACGTCCAGCAGCAGCTTGCGGGCAATGTGCAGGCCGTCCTGCACTTTGAAGGAGTCGTTCATGTAAGGGTCGTTGATCAGACCCTTCCAGCCCACCGTGGTGCGCGGCTTTTCGAAGTACACGCGCAGTACCAGAAACAGGGCGTCGTCCACCTCGGCGGCCAGCTTCTTGAGCCGCTCGGCGTATTCCATGGCCGCTTTCGGGTCATGGATGGAGCAGGGGCCGATCACCACGAACAGGCGCGGATCCTTGCGGTCGAGGATGTCGCGGATCTGCTGGCGACCCTGGAATACGGTTTCCGCCGCCGCTTCGCTGAGCGGCAGCTTTTCCTTCAGGGCCCGGGGGGTGATCAGCACCTCCTGGGATTCGATGTTGAGATCGTCTAATTGCTTCTGGCTCATGAGTCTGGCTATGCCTGTTATTTCGGTGTCGACGGATTTTGGCAGTCTAGCCGAATCCGTTGCAGGAATCAGCCTATTGCCGGGATAGAGTGGCGCTGGTATCGCTGAGCAGTTCGCGGACATAGGCGGGCACCAGCTCGGTGGCGCGCCCGTGACGGTGTTCGTGGAACGCGGTGAGCTGCTCCGAGGGCTCCAGGTTGAGTTCGGTGGTGTGCGCGCCGCTGGCCCGCGCTTCCGCCACGAAGCCGGCGGCCGGGTAGACGTTGCCGCTGGTGCCGATGCTGATAAAGCGCTCGCAGCCGGCCAGGGTGGCGTAGATGCGCTCCATCTCCAGGGGCATTTCACCGAACCACACCACATGGGGGCGCAGGCAGCCGGCGGCGCCGCACACGGTGCAGCTCAGGGCCGGGTCCAGATCGCGGTCGGCGGGCACCAGTGTCTCGGTGCTCTGGCAGCGCGCCTTGAGCAGCTCGCCGTGCATGTGGATGACGTTCCGGCTGCCGGCGCGCTCGTGCAGGTCGTCCACGTTCTGGGTCACCACCAGCACCTGGCCGGGCAGCGCCTGCTCCAGCTCGGCCAGGGCCCGGTGGGCGGCATTGGGCTGGATCGCCGGGTCGCGCAACTGTTCACGGCGCCGGTTGTAAAAACTCTGCACGCCATGCGGATCGCGCTGGAAGGCTTCCGGGGTGGCCACGTCCTCGATGCGGTGGTTTTCCCACAGGCCGCCGGCGTCGCGAAACGTATTGATACCGGATTCCGCCGAGATTCCGGCGCCGGTAAGTATTACAATCCTTTCCTGCATGGCTGCTGCCTCCGCCTGTCTTCTTCGTTACCGTGGAGTGTTATGGATACCATCATCTCAAGGCAGGAAACACTTTCCCTGCCGGCCCGGGGACCTGTCAATTTGCTGCATTTCCACCAGGGCATGGTGCTGCTGATCGGCGCCGACGCGGTGGGTCTGTACCGTGACCGGCGCGCCGTGGAAGACCCGCTCGCCAATGGTCTGGTCGGCTACGAGCCGATTCCCGAGGCGCTGCGCTGCGAGTTCGAAGAGCCGGACGGCTATGTGGTCGAGCAGGTGTCCGGTTTTATCGGCCTGCGTTCCGGCGCCGCCATGTTCATACGCCCGGATGGTGTGGCGCTGTACGCTAGCAGCCTGGATGCGCTGCACAACCGTGATTGCCAGTGGGTAATCCCGTTTCCACCCCTTAATTCCTAGGAACCGCCGGTTCCTTCACTGGAGAGATCCATGGCTGAAGAAAGCACTCGCCTGCGTCTGCGGCAACTGACCCTGGAAGACTACCCGGCGCTGGCCCGGTTGATGGATCAGGTGTACCACGACATCGGCGGTGCCTGGCCCGAGGAAACCATTGCCACCCTGATCCGGTTGTTCCCGGAAGGGCAGTTGGTGATCGAGGACAACGGCACGCTGATCGCCACGGCGTTGACGGTAAAGGTGAGCTACGACCGGTTCTCCAACCCGCACCGCTACGAAGACCTGATCACCGACGACAAGGTGCGCTCGCACAGCCGCAAGGGCGATGCGCTGTACGGCCTGGACGTGTTCGTCGACCCGGAGTACCGGGGTTACCGCCTGGGCCGGCGGCTCTATGAGGCGCGCAAGGATCTGTGCCGGGAAGAAAACCTGCGGGCGATTCTGGCCGGCGGCCGTCTGCCCGGCTACACCAACTACGCGGACAAGATGACGGTGACCGAGTACATCGCCGAAGTGGAAGCCCGCACCATTTACGATCCGATTCTGACCTTCCAGCTCTCCAACGGTTTCGACGTCAAGCGCCTGCTGGTGAAGTACCTGCCCGAGGACGAAAGCTCGCGCGGCTACGCCACCCTGCTGGAGTGGGACAATATCCTCTATCAGCCGGAGGACGACGGCGACTGGCCGCGCCGCTCGGTGGTGCGCCTGGGCGTGGTGCAGCGCCGCATGCGCAGCGCGCGCTCGGTGGAAGACCTGCTCAGCCAGGTGGAGTTCTTCATCGATTCGCTGTCCGATTACCGGGCCGATTTCGCCGTGTTGCCGGAATTCTTCAGCGCGCCGCTGATGGGCCTCAAAACCGACCTCAATTCCGTGGAAGCGGTGCGATACCTGGCCAGCTTCACCGAGGAAATCCGCGACGCCATGGCGGACATGGCGGTGAGCTACAACATCAACATCATCGGCGGCTCCATGCCGCTGGAAGAGGACGGGCGCATTTATAACGTCGCCTATCTGATGCGCCGCGACGGCTCGGTGGAGCAGCAGAAGAAGATTCACATCACCCCCCACGAGCGCAAGGACTGGGCGATCCAGGGCGGTGACGGCCTGCGTATTTTCGACACCGACGCCGGCCGCATCGGCATTCTGATCTGCTACGACGTGGAATTCCCGGAGCTGGGCCGGCTGCTCGCCGAGCAGGGCATGGAGATTCTGTTCGTGCCGTTCTGGACCGACACCAAGAACGGCTATCTGCGGGTGCGTCATTGCGCCCAGGCGCGGGCGATCGAAAACGAATGCTACGTGGCGATTTCCGGCAGCGTCGGCAACCTGCCGCGCGTCGACAACGTGGACATTCAGTACGCCCAGTCCGCGGTGTTCTCGCCCAGTGATTTTTACTTCCCCCACGACGGCACCATCAGCGAGTCGGTGCCCAACACCGAGATGCTGCTGTTCGCCGACATCGACCTGGAAAAGCTCAAGCTGCTGCACAGCGAAGGCTCGGTCACCAATATCCGTGACCGCCGCAAGGACCTGTACAGCCTGGTCTGGAAGGGCAAGGAAGAGCTCGACCCCTGAGTTCCGGGGCGGCGCGTGTCAGCGCCGCTCGCGGAAGGTTTGCACCACCTGTTCCGCCAGCGCCTCGGCGGCGGGGCCGGAGCCGTCGCGGCGTACCAGCGCGATCTGGTAATCACCCAGGGCGGGCAGGCCGTTTTCCGGGCCCAGCACGCGCAGCGGTGGCTGCACCAGGCTGGCGGGGAAGGGCGCCACCGCCAGGTCGGCCAGCATGGCCGCCTCCTGGCCGGCGCAGTGTTCGCTGTTGTAGGCCACCCGGTAGCTGATTTCCGCCTTATCCAGCGCGCCCAGCGCCATTTCCCGCCAGGCACAGCCGTGGTTGGCCAATGACAGCGGCAGCGGCGAGCGCTGCACCGCCACGCCGCCGTCGCGGCCGGCCCAGACCAGCGGCTCGGTGTGCACCACCTCGCCGCGTTTGGCGCTCAGGTCGCTGTGGCCCAGCGTCACCAGCGCCAGATCCAGCTCGCCGTCGTCCAGCCGTTTCAGCAGGTCGACGCTGCGCCCGGCGTTGACGTTCACCTGCACCGCCGGGTGCGAGCGCGCGAAGCGGGTCAGCACCTGGGGCAGCACCCGGGTGCCCACATCGTCCGGCGTGCCCAGGCGCACGCTGCCTTCCAGGGACGGCGCCAGAAACCGGCCCACCGCTTCCTCGTTGAGCTTGAGCAGCCGGCGCCCGTAGCCGAGCAGCACTTCGCCCTCCGGCGTCAGGGACACCCGGCGCGCCTCGCGTATGAACAGGCTCTGGCCCAGGGTCTCCTCCAGGCGTTTGATCTGCATGCTCAACGCCGAAGGGGTGCGGAACACCTGGTGGGCGGCGCGGGTGAAGCTGCCGTTCTCGGCGATGGCCACGAAGGTACGCAGGGTGTCGGTGTCGAGAAGGGGCAGCGAGGCGTTCTCCGGCCGGGCCTTGGCGACGGTCATGGCGGGCTCTCCGATCGTTCAATATTTCTGAACGGGTAATGTAATTCTTTTCGTTGGAGTTAACAATGTGAAGCCTGCATGCTTTCTCCCATAGGCCGGGGCGGTGCCCGGTCGGCGACCTTTCAAGGAGAGCGTTATGAAGGAGAGAGCGATGAAACAGAAGCAAGGAATCCAACGCGGCTACCCGGATCCGCAGCTGTACATGCCGGCGATGCCGCCGCTGGGCCTGCTCAACGCCTTTGAGCGCCGCGTCCAGAAATGGTGGCGGCAGCGCGCCGAGCGTCGTCAGGCGGCCGCACTGCGCCGGTCGCGCCCGACCGGCCAGCATTAGGCGACTTGTGGGAGCTTGCTTGCAAGCGAAAGGCCGGCAAAGCCGGCCGGCGGGATTCCAGAGAGCTTAGACGGTGGGTCCATAAAGGCCTCTGGTATCCCGCCGGGAGCTTCGCTCCCTTTCGCGGGCGGGGCCCGCTCCCACAAGATGCTCCCACCAGGCCTGCTTGCACAGCCCCGTTCCCACAAAAAAGGCGCCGTTAAGGCGCCTTTCTTGTTGCGATTGAGCCCGCCGAATTACATGTTCGGGTAATTCGGGCCGCCGGTGCCTTCCGGCGCCACCCAGTGGATGTTCTGGGTGGGGTCCTTGATGTCGCAGGTCTTGCAGTGCACACAGTTCTGCGCGTTGATCTGGAAGCGCTTGTCACCGGTGCTTTCGTCCTCGACCACTTCGTACACGCCCGCCGGGCAGTAGCGCTGCGCCGGTTCGTCGTACTTGGGCAGGTTGTACTCGATCGGCACGCTGGGGTCCTTCAGCGTCAGGTGGCAGGGCTGATCTTCTTCATGGTTGGTGTTGGACAGGAACACCGAATCCAGTTTGTTGAAGGTCAGTTTGCCGTCCGGCTTGGGATAGCTGATTTTCTTGCACTGATCCGCCGGCTTCAGGGTGTCGTGGTCCGGGGTGGTGTCCCGCATCGTGAACGGCATCTTGCCGTTGAGGATGTTGAGGTCCACGAACGCGAAGGCGGAACCCAGCAGGTTGCCGAACTTGTGCTGGGCCGGGCCGAAGTTGCGCTGCGTGTGCAGCTCTTCGAACACCCAGCTGCTCTCGAACTGGCTCTTGTACTCGGTCAGCTCGTCGCTGCCACGGCCGTCCTTGATGGCCTTGGAAATCACTTCCGCGGCGATCATGCCGGACTTCATGGCGGTGTGGTTACCCTTGATCTTGGCGAAGTTCAGGGTGCCGGCGTCACAGCCCACCAGCAGACCGCCCGGGAAGGTCATCTTCGGCAGGGACTGCAGGCCGCCCTTGGCGATGGCCCGGGCGCCGTAGCTGACGCGCTTGCCGCCTTCCAGGAATTTTTTGATTTCCGGGTGGGTTTTCCAGCGCTGCATTTCATCGAAGGGTGAAACGTGCGGGTTGGAATAACCCAGGTCGGTGATCAGACCCAGGGTCACCTGGTTGTCTTCCATGTGGTACAGGAAGCCACCGCCGTGGGAACCGGATTCGCTCAGCGGCCAGCCGGCGGTGTGCACCACCAGGCCCTGCTGATGCTTGGCCGGATCGATTTCCCACAGTTCCTTGATGCCCAGACCGTAGTGCTGGGGATCGACGCCTTCGCGCAGGTTGAATTTTTCCATCAACCCTTTGCCCAGGTGGCCGCGGCAGCCTTCGGAGAACACGGTGTACTTGGCGTGCAGCTCCATGCCGGGGGTGTAGCTGGGCTTCTTCTCGCCGTTGTGGTCGATGCCGGAATCGCCGGTGGCGATGCCTTTCACCGAGCCGTCCTCGTTATAAAGCACTTCGGTGGCGGCGAAGCCGGGGAACACTTCGATACCGAGGCCTTCCGCCTGTTCGGCGAGCCAGCGGCACAGGTTGCCCAGGGAAATAACGTAGTTGCCCTCGTTGTGCATGGTCTTGGGCACGAACGGGTTGGGCACCTTGGAGCCTTTCTCGGCGCCAGTGAAGTAGAAGATTTCGTCGCCGCCGACTTCGGTGTTCAGCGGGGCGCCGAGTTCTTTCCAGTTGGGGAACAGCTCGTTAAGCGCGCGCGGCTCGAATACCGCGCCGGAGAGGATATGGGCGCCTACTTCAGAGCCTTTCTCCACCACCACGACGCTGAGTTCCTGACCGCTTTCCTGGGCGATTTGACCCAGGCGGCATGCGGTTGCCAGACCGGACGGACCGGCGCCGACGATGACGACGTCGACTTCCATAGATTCGCGTTCCACAGCCTGTCTCCTAGCTTTCGGTTCTCTTGGGGTGGCGCGGAGTATAAAGGCATCCTCCATATCGCACCACTTTTCGGAATCGACTTTCACGCCGATTCAAACACTTGTTTGGATTATCCCTTGCCAGGTGGTTGATTTACAAGGATATCGGCGACCGGCGGGTCATGAAACAACGACACAATTGGCAGCAAAATCATCCGCTTACCCGACTTCGGCCTATTGACCTGCCGGGGGGCAGCGTTCAAGATACCGGCTCTCGCGCGGGGCCCCGGCGTTCGGCGTCGTCTCGCCTCTTTCATCGTTTCCGTCCTTATTAAGTACTGGTGAAAGCGAGTATTCGGGCGGGTTGCCACAAGGCACGGTGGGCTTCCAAACCCTGCTTTGTGGCAGCCCCCGGACGGAAGCGACTTCAGTCACCAAGTGGAAGATTCCGAGGATCCTATGAAGGTTCTTGTACCCATCAAGCGAGTCATTGACTACAACGTTAAGGTTCGCGTGAAGGCGGACAACTCTGGCGTTGATCTCGCCAATGTGAAAATGGCCATGAACCCCTTCTGCGAAATCGCCGTGGAAGAAGCGGTACGCCTGAAAGAAAAAGGCGTCGTGACCGAAATCGTCGCTGTCAGCATCGGCCCCAAAGCCGCTCAGGAACAGCTGCGCACCGCCATGGCGCTGGGCGCCGACCGGTCCATCCTGGTGGAAACCGATGAAGAGATTCAGCCGCTGGGCATCGCCAAGGCGCTGAAAGCCATCGTTGAAGAGGAAAAGCCGGAAATGGTGATCCTCGGCAAACAGGCCATCGACGATGACAACAACCAGACCGGCCAGATGCTGGCTGCTCTGACCGGCATGCCCCAGGGCACGTTCGCCTCTGAAGTGAACGTGGAAGAAGGCAAGGTCAAGGTGACCCGTGAAATCGACGGCGGCCTGCAGACCGTGGAACTGAAACTGCCGGCGGTGGTGACCACCGACCTGCGTCTCAACGAGCCGCGCTACGCTTCCCTGCCCAACATCATGAAAGCCAAGAAGAAGCCGCTGGACGTTAAAACCCCGGCTGATCTGGGCGTTGATATGACCCCCCGCGTGACCATCGAGAAGGTGGAAACACCGGCCGAGCGCAAGGCGGGCGTTATGGTGGGCTCCGTGGACGAGCTGGTCGAGAAACTGAAGAACGAAGCGAAGGTGATCTGATGAGTGTTTTAGTTTACGCCGAACACGACAACGCCACGCTCAACAAGGTTACTTTGAGCGTTCTCGCCGCCGCCAAGGAAATCGGCGGTGACATCACCGTGCTGGTCGCCGGCAAAGGCTGCGGCGCCGTGGCCGAGGAAGCCGCCAAGGCGGAAGGCGTGAGCAAGGTACTGTGCGCCGACAACGACGCCTACGAGCATCAGCTGGCCGAGAACATCGCCGAGCTGGTCGCCGAAGTGGGCGCCGATTACAAGCACATCCTGGCCGCCGCCACCACCACCGGCAAGAACTTCGCGCCGCGTGTGGCCGCGCTGCTGGACGTCGCCCAGATCTCCGAGATCTCCGACGTGGTTGACGGCGACACCTTCCGTCGTCCGATCTACGCCGGTAACGCCATCGCCACCGTCAAGTGCGCCGACGAGAAGAAAGTGATCACCGTGCGTGGCACTTCCTTCGACGGCGTGGCGGCGGAAGGCGGCTCCGCGTCCGTGGAAAACCTGGACGTGGTGAAAGACAGCGGCCTGTCCAGCTTCGTCAGCGAAGAGCTGGCCAAGTCCGACCGTCCCGAGCTGACCAGTGCCGACATCGTGATTTCCGGTGGCCGCGGCATGGGCAACGGCGACAACTTCGAGATTCTGTACAAGGTGGCCGACAAGCTGGGCGCCGCCGTCGGTGCGTCCCGCGCCGCCGTGGACGCCGGCTTCGTACCCAACGACATGCAGGTGGGTCAGACCGGTAAGATCGTCGCACCCCAGCTGTACATGGCGGTGGGCATCTCCGGTGCGATTCAGCACCTGGCCGGCATGAAGGACTCCAAAGTGATCGTTGCCATCAACAAGGACGAGGAAGCCCCGATTTTCCAGGTGGCGGACTACGGCCTGGTGGCGGATCTCTTCGAGGCCGTTCCGGAGCTCGACAGCAAGCTCTGATCCGATGTGACATCGGTATCAAGAAAAAGCCCGGCCTTCGCGCCGGGCTTTTTTTATGCCCGAAATTTGTGGAGGTGGGGGCGGGCTGTGGGAGCGGGCCCCGCCCGCGAAAGGGTGGCTTCCAGCCACCCGGCAAAGGTTGCCCCGCAGGATTCCAGAGACGTTGTTGGTGCTGCCGTTAGACAGACCTCTGGGATCCTGCCGGGAGCTTCGCTCCCTTTCGCGGGCTGGGCCCGCTCCTACAAGGCGCCTTCCAGAGTTATGTCACTCGTTCCGCGAGATCCAGGGCGGCGGTAAGCCCCGGCGATTCAATGCCGAGCAGGTTAATCAAGCCTTCAATACCGTGCTCGCCCTGGCCCTGGATCAGAAAGTCCCGGTAGGGCGCGCCGTTCAGCCACAGCTTGGGGCGCACGCCGGCGTAGTCCGGCTGCAGCGCGCCCGCCGGCAGGCCCGGCCAGTAGCGCCGCACCGCCTGCTCGAAGCTTTCCCGTCGGCTTTCGTCCACCCGGTAGTCCGGCCGGTCCACCCACTCCACGTCGGGCCCGAAACGGGCGCCGCCGGCCAGATCCAGAGTCAGGTGGACACCCAGGCCGTCGGCGTCGGGCAGGGGATAGATCAGCCGCTCGGCGGGCTGTTTGCCGCGCAGCTTGAAGTAGTGCCCCTTGGCGAAGCGCTGTTCCGGCCGGTGCTTTTCCGGCAACCCGTCCATCAGGCCGGTGAGAGGCACCGCGCCGAGGCCGGCGGCGTTGATCAGGCGCTCCGCGCGCAGCTGGAAAGGCTGGTCCGGGCCTTCCACGGTGAGGGTGAAACGCCCCGGCCGGCAGTCGATATGCGTCACCCGGTGACGCAGGGCGATCACCGCGCCGTGGTTTTCCGCTTCCGCGGCCAGACTGGCCATCAGGCCGTGGCTGTCGACGATGCCGCTGGTGGCGCTCTCCAGCGCCTGCTCCGCGCGCAGCCAGGGCGCCTCCCGGCGCAGCCGCTCGCGGCTCACCAGGCTGAGCCCCTCGGCGCCGGCGGCGCGGGCGTTGGCGTGCAAGTCCTCGAGAGCTCCCGTCTGGCCGGGGCTGGCCACCACCCATTTGCCGCAGCGGCGGTGGGCGATGCCCCGGGCGGCGCAGTACTCGTAGAGCAGCGCCTTGCCGCGCAGGCAGGTTTCCGCTTTCAGCGAGCCGGGCGGGTAGTAGAGCCCGCCGTGGATCACTTCGCTATTGCGCGAGGAAAGATGCTCGCCGATGTGGGCTTCCGCCTCCAGAACGACCACCGCCTGGCCGGCCCGGGCCAGGCGCCGGGCCACCGCCAGACCGATGACGCCGGCGCCGATCACCACGCAGCCGGTTTCTTCCAGCGGCAAGGACATGGCCTGGCCTTACTGTGCCCCTTCCGGTTCAACGTCTCCGGAGGCCGCTTTCTCGCCTTTGCCATCGTTCACCGCGTTGTCGTAGAACAGATAGCGGGAGGTCTCGTACGTGCCCCGGGCCAGATCGAACAGCTTCTGGAAGGTTTCCGGGTCGTCGCCGGCCCGGTCCTGCTCAGGCTCGTCGCTGTATAGCTCGTGCAGGGTGGCCGCTTCGCCGTCGTGGTTGAGGCGCGCCAGGTGCTCGCGGGTGACCATGCCGATCTGCGGCGCCGGGCCCTCGCGCAGTACCACGAAGGCGCTGCGTTCGCCCTCCGGGGCCGGCATCTGGATGTCCCGGCCCAGGGTGGTGTTGCGGTATTCCATGCCCAGCATGCCGGCCAGGGTCGGCATCACGTCCACCAGGCTGACCACGTCTTTCACATGGCGCGGCTCCAGCAGGCCGGGGGCGTACAGCATGTGCGGCACATGGTGGCTTTCCAGGCCCAGTTGTTCCTGGAAGGGCGGCATGTGCGAGAGGGTGGTGATGCGATTGTTGTGGTCGCCGAAGAACACGAAGATGGTGTTATCGAAGTAATCGCTTTCCCGGGCCATGTCCATGTAGCGGCCCACGTTGTAGTCGAGCAGCCGCACCGCGTTGTACTGGGCGGTATTGCGGAAGCCGTTGGCGTTGAGTTCCTGTTCCGGCGGCGAACGGGTTTCGAAGTCGTCGTTGTTCTCCGGAATGGTGAAGGGACGGTGGTTGCCGGCGGTCTGGATAAAGGCGAAGAACGGCTGGTCCGACGGCAGGGCCTCCAGAATCCGGTGGGATTCCTTGAACAGGTTCAGGTCGGAGATGCCCCAGACGTCCACGTTGGGCGACTGCCAGTCGCCTTCCTCGTAGAGCTCCAGGCCGTCGATGCTGCGCGTGAGCACCGCCTCCAGGTTGGCCCAGCCGGCGTTGCCGCCCACCATGTACAGCTTCCGGTAGCCCTCCAGCTGGTTGACGATGTTGCGCTGGTGGCCGATCAGCGGGTTACGGCTGGCGGTCTCCTCCGGCGCCACGTCGGGGATGCCGGTGAGAAACGCCCAGATGCTTTTCGCGGTGCCGGTGACCGGCACGTAGAAGTGCTCGAAGAACCAGCCTTCGCGGGCGATGCGGTCGAGATTGGGGGTGGGGTCGAACGGTGTGCCGTAGGCGCCCACGCGGCTGGCGCCCAGCGATTCCAGCATCACCACCACGATGTTCGGCGGCCGGTCCACGTCCAGCCGGTGCGGCTGGACCGACACGTTGCGCTCGAAATTCAGCGGCTCCCGGGCCTGCTCCGGCAGCGCCAGGAAGTCCGCCATCAGCGGGTAGTATTTCTCCACCGCCTCGCGGTCGAAGGGCTCGCTGCTGAGCAGGGTGGTGTCGTAGAGGAACAGCACCGGGTTGAGCCCCAGGGCCGCCACCGCGTTGTTGCCGGAGGCGAAGGCGTCACTCCAGCGCAGCGGCACCGGGTTTTCCAGGTTGATGTCGGAGACCCGGCCGAGCAGGCCGAACACCAGCGCGAGGAATACCACCACGCCGCCGATCCACTTGCTGCCGGTGCCCATGGGCATCGGCGCGCGCAGCAGGAAACGGCGCGCCAGCGCCCGGAAGATCAGCGCCATCACCGCGGTCACGGCCAGCCAGCCCAGGGTGATCCACACCACCGGATAGCTTTCCCAGACCATGCGGGTGGAGATCGCGGTGTCTTCCAGGAAGCGGAAGGCGGTCACGTTCAGCCGGTCGCCCAGGTAGACGTAATGGCCGAAGTCGAGGATGTAGGTGAGCACCACGACCAGCACCGCCAGGGTGATGTACACCAGCCCCAGCACCCGCACCGGGGCCGAGCGCACCAGATTAAAGCGCGGCAGCCAGGCCAGCACCGCCAGGGGCAGCACCATCAGCAACGCCAGCCGCAGATCGAAGCGCAGCCCCACGCCCAGGGCATGGTAAAGGTCGCCGGAATCCGCCTGCACGGTGTCGCCCACTTCGGAGAAGAACGCGAAGAACACCGCTCTCATAACCACGAACAGTGCGAACAGCGCCACCACGCTGGATGCCAGAAAACGAAGCCGGCGTGACTTCCACCACCCCATGTATGCCTCCGGGTCAGGTTGATAGGAAATTCAGGCGGCCTATGCTACCGATACAGGGTCCGCAGTGCATGCGGTATTGGAGACCCCTTCTTATGGTGGCAACTGAATCCCGGAACGGCGTCACGGTGGTGACGCTGAAGCCTCACCTCTCCGCCGACTGGCCCCAGGTGAAACGCTTTATCGCGCTGATCGCGGTGGTGGTGTTCACGGTGGCGGCGGCCTGGACCCTGGCCGGCATCTGGCTGGCGCTGCCGTTCGCGTTCATCGAGGTGGGGCTGATCGGCTATCTGCTCTACCGGGTCTGTTTCCGCCTGTCCTACCTGCACCAGCGCATCGCCGTGGAGCGGGGCAGGGTGGTGCTGCACGAGGGCGTGCGCGGCCCGGACCGGGAGTGGATTCTGGCGCGCCCGGCGGCGCACCTGCACGTGGTGCTGCCGGTTAAGGAGGTGGACATGATCGGCCTGCATCTGTGCGACGACGACACCCGCCTGGAGCTGGGCGCCTTTCTCAACGGCGACGGCCGCGAACAGGCCCGCCAGGCGCTGCGCGACGCCGGCCTGGTGGAAACCTCGGACCGCTGGTGGGTGCAGGGCTGAGCCCCGACGCCAACCCCAACAGGAGACTGTAATGAAGTACATCTTCGAAGTACGCATGAAGGACGGCTACACCGTGGAGGAATACGCCCAGGGCTGGATCGAGGCCAGCGAGATCATCCAGCAGACGCCGGGCGCCCGCGGCACCTACCTGCACCGCAAGATCGGCGAGCCGGACACCCTGCTGGCCATCGCCCATTGGGACTCCAAGGCGCACCGGGACGCCAAGGACGACAGCCGCAGCGCCAAGGTCAAAGCGATTCTGGAAAAACACGCCCGCACCTGCGAGATCACCCCGCTGGGCGAATTCGAAGAGCCGGAATGGGAAGTGCACCCCGATGGAGGTGACGGTGAGCGCTAGACGGTCGGTGTGGGGCAGGGCGGCGCTGCTGGCCGCGCTGATCGGTCTGGCCGGTTGCGACTATTCCGACGCGCCTCAGGCGGCGCCGCTGCGAATGCTCGCCGAACAGCCGGCCGACTATGACGGCGAACTGGTGACCACCGCCGGCACCGTGCGCCATTTCCAGGACCCGCTGCACTACTGGATCGAGGACGACGACCTGAACCGGGTGGCCCTGAAGCCGGTGGAAAACGTGGAAGCCCATCTCGGCAAGCGGGTACGCGTCACCGGCGTTTTCCACTACCAGGAAAACGCCGGCCGCGAAATCGAGCTGGAGTCGATCCGGGAAGAACCCTGATCAGCCCTCGATCTGGAACTTCAGGCCGGCGTTGTCCACCAGCCGCTTGATCAGCTTGTCACCGAACGCCGGCGCCGTGGTCCAGATGCCGCCGGCGGTATCGTCGGCGTCTTGCACCAGGCACAGGGCGCTCTCGGCGATCATCCGCGAGGTGGAGCCGTAGCCCGGGTCACGGTTGCCGGACACGCTGGCCTTCAACTGCCGGCCGTCGGCGGTCTCGCCGATGAACAGCACGTCGTAGAAGCCGTTTTCGCGCTCTTCCTTGCTCGGGCCTTCGCCGGGCTTGGGCGCGTCCTTACCGGACAGGGAGCGGTCGTTGGTCACCGCCTCGGCGGTGGCCTTGCCCTTCTCGCCGGGGCCGGTGAGGATCATCTCGTCGTACACGAACTGATCGCCGTAGGCGTGGCCCAGCAACTGGTTGGAGCGGTGCACGTTACGGGTGTTGATGGTCGCCATCACGAACGGCGCCAGCCAAGTGTGCAGCTCGTCGTCGTAGACCGGCTCCCTCGGCTCCGGCTGTTCCGGACCCTTGAAGCCCGGCGTCAGGGAAAACGGGTCGGTGAGCAGCTGGTAGATCTTCGGGTCCTTCTTGGCGGCCACCAGGGTCGCCTGCAGGCTGGCGGCGGTACCGCCGGAGAAGGTGCCCTTCATCTTGCGCACCCGGCCCTTCACGCGGGGCAGGTAGGCGCCCAGGTTCTCTTTGGCGTACTGCTGCAGGAAGTACACGCCCATATCGAACGGGATCGAATCAAACCCGCAGGAAAACACGATCCGCGCGCCGCTCGCCTTGGCGGCCTCGCCGTGAGCGTCGATCATCTGGCGCATCCACGCCGGCTCGCCGCACAGATCCACATAGTCCGTGCCGGTCTTGGCGCAGGCCGCCACCAGCGGCTCGCCGTACAGCTGGTACGGCCCCACCGTGGTCAGCACCACGCGGGTGCGCTTCGCCAGCGCCTCCAGGGTCTCCGGCTTGTCGGCGTCGGCGGTGATCAGCGGCACCGAATCCGGCACGCCGATTTCCTCGCGCACCGCCTTCAGTTTCTCCTCGCTGCGGCCGGCCATGGCCCACTTCACGTCGCCATCGGCGCCGTACTGCTGATGCAGATACTCCGCCACCAGCCGGCCCGTGAAGCCGCTGGCGCCGTACACCACGATGTCGAACTCTCTCCCGTTGCTCATAATCGGCAATCCGTTCTGTTGCGAATGATGCGCCTACTATAGACCCCGTGCCGCGCCCCTGGGCAGGGTGGGGAACGGCCTTTTTATGGGCAAGAGAGTCATGGCGCGGCGTGTACTCTTATCCCCAGGTTGGGGGGTGCGCCGCGGACCGCCGATGTTTAGGATAATTCCGGATCACTGATAAGGGGAATAAGGTGGCCGGCGAACCGGACCTGACAAAGGTGCTCGATAGCATATATTTCGCGCCGCATGGAGGAAGCGGATGGTGCGACTGCCTGAACCTGATTTGTGAGCTTGTGCGCGGTGATGCTGCACGGCTTCTGAGAATAGACAAGCAAACCGAACAAGTGGTCGCCGAGCTTCCGGGCCAGAATCTGGCCGGGCAAGCAGGTGATTCGGATTTTCAGGGTGCAAATAGTGGCGCACTCCATGGCCGTTTCGTCGCGGATGGCCTGGTGGTCGAGCTGAAGGTTCAACGTGTCGGCGAAGGCGATCCCTTCACTCCACGGGACCGGAGCGTTCTTGATGAACTGATGCCACATATCGCCCGTGCGTTACGACAGGACGGCGCTTCCAGATTACTGATGGACCGGCACGCCGCCGTGAGCAGGCCCAACCAGGGCGCTCTGTTACTGCTCAATGTCCAACAGGAAGTCGTGTTTGTTTCTACCCGGGCCAAGGACTGGCTCTCGCAAACGAGCCGCATGACATTAAGAGACAACCATTTGTATCTATCCGGTTATAAGAAGCAAACGGAATTCTCGGATCTGGTTCGTTACTGTATGGGTCAAAGAGGCTCCGGAATGATGGCACTGCCGGAAAAGACCGGTGTCGTGCGTTTGCTGGTCAGTTTCGAGGAAGCCGGAATTGATGGGATTTTCGAGTCGAATGGTCTGATTGCTGTTTTTATTCTGGCTATCGATAGTGAAGACATAGACGACGAGGGCGCCATTGCTCGTTGGTTGGGACTAACGGAACAAGAAGCACGCATTGCGACACGGATTGCTCAAGGGGGCCGTCCGGCGGACATTGCCGCTGCATTGGGTGTGTCTTTGCATACCGTTCGTCACCATCTTAAAAACATCTACCGCAAGACCGGTACTCACTCTCAATCGCAACTTACCGCCATGGTGCTGAATCTGCCGCTTTGAAGGTGACAATATAAACGGCTTCTGGTTATTTGTTCTCTGGGGAGATGATAACCAATGAGGGTTCAGGGAGGGATAATGAACAATACGCGCGGGCTTTTGGCGTCGGAGCGCTTGCTGGATCAACTTTACTTCGCGCCTTACGAGGCGTCCGGCTGGCACGGGTTCCTTAAAGAAATGGTTCGCCAGTCGGGTAGCCGGTCGGCCCGACTATTGGTAATGAATCAACAAGCGGATCAGGTGTATTCAGGTGTTCAGGTCAACACTGACGATAAGGCCCATAAAGCCTTTGTGGATCACTTCGTCAATTTGTGTCCCTGGCGCCCGGGGCTGGCCCATCTGCCGCCGGGTAAGTTCTATTCTTCTTACCTGGACGGCATCTGCGACCAGAAAACCTTCTACTGTTCCGAATTTTTTAACGACTGGGCCAAAGAGCTTGATATTCACCATGGCGCCAGCGGCACGGTCTGGCAGTTCGAGGGCCAGACTATTCAGATGTTTTTTCAGCGGACAGGCGGTCAGGGCCATTTCAGACGTTATGAAACCGATGCCTTCAATGCTTTGGCACCGCATATTCGCCGTGCTCTTCGACTGGAAGCCATAATCCATCAGCAAAAGCAGAAACAGGGGTATTTGGAGCATGCGGGCCGCTTCAGCGCTTTCATACTGCTTGATGCCAATCAGCGTGCGGTACACGTTTCCGAGGCCGCGTGGCGTCATATCCAAGATAATCCACACGCTCTTCGTCTTGGCAAAAGGGTGTTATTGCAGAACGGCGAGGCACAGCAGAGGCTGGATTTCCTTTTGAAGGCCTCTTTCGCCGGTGGCACGGCGGGCGCGCCGGTGACGGGAGGCGTCATTGCCTTGCCGCGCCCGGAACGGTCGCCATTGTTGCTGCAGGTCGTCCCCTTGCATCCCGATGCCGACAGGCCACTGATGCCGGTACCGGCCCATGCCGCCCTCTATCTGGTGGATGGTGACGCGGAGCCTGAACTCGACACTAAAAAACTGGCGAACCTGCTCGGCCTCACGCAGGCGGAGGCGGAGGTCGCCGCCTTGGTGGCCGGTGGGCAGGCCGCAGCGAAGATCGCGTCTTTCCGTCGGGTGTCGCTGCATACCGTGCGAAGTCAGATCAAGAGCATCTACTTTAAAACGGATGTGTCCAGCCAGGCGCAACTCACCCGATTGGTGAAAGCGTTACCGGCCACCCGCGACCGGCAGGGGCGCTCGAGAACGCCGTTTCTGTCTTGATCGGTGGCAGCCGGTTGTATCCCCCATCTTGGGGATGTGCGCTTCAGTCGCAGATGATTAGCTAGTGCTCTCGAACTTGTTTGATAGTACTGGAGGAATCATGAATACCTTGAAGCTCACTGCATTGGCTTGTGCCGTGGCGTTGACTGGTTGTGGTGGTGGATCTTCGTCGGACGGTGGCTCAGACGCGCCCGCCGAAAATGCAAGAACGGGCGTCTTCACCGATAGCGCGGTGGCGGGAATCAATTACCGGACCTCGCCGGGCAACAGGAGCGGTAGCACCAACGCTCTAGGCGAATACGATTATGTCGACGGCGACACCGTCACCTTTATGATCGGCGGCATTCCCTTGCCTTCGGTACCGGCGACCGGCCGGGTCACTCCCGCCGACATGGCCAGCGACGAACAGCCGGATCAGGTCACCAATATCCTGCGCCTTTTACAGTCGCTGGATCAGGACGGTGATCCGGATAACGGGATTACCATCCCGGGTCAGACCCACACGGACCTGGCAAACGCTCAATTGGATTTGGCTCAGCCAGCCGCCTCGTTCGAGACCGCTTATGATTCCGAAGTAAGGTCGCAAACCAATTCGGATCTGGTCAGTGCCGAGGATGCGGAGACCCATTTCAATGAGTCTCAACAGGCTGACCTGCGTGGCAGCTGGGTATTCGTTGAACCCGCCGGAGAAAGCAGCAACGGAAAAGGGCCCGACGGTGAAGAGATCAACGTTCTCACCTTCATGCACGGCGGCCGTTATATCGTCGCGCACAAATACGGCAATGACGACCAGGGCGCGGCGACCGCCGAATGGGGCTTTTATGACTGGAATCCGCAAAGCGGCGACGTGTCCTTCGAGGTGGTCGGTGATTCCGATGCGTCGGGAGGTATTTGCGGCGACGACACCTTCTGTTCGGATACCCTTGATCTGGTGGGTGATGAGCTGGTTCTCGGTAGCGAGGAGGAGGCCTCCACCACGTTCCAGGCGATCAGAAATGAGGGTAACACCTATGTTGGCGCTTGGTATCTGCCGGAAGACGTGGGTTTTAATGTTCTAACGATCCTGGATGACAGTCATTACGTGGTCGCGCATTCCGATAACCAGGACGTATATACCGGCGACGATCTGACCCCGACATCGTCCGAGTGGGGCACGTATTCCATCACCAATGATCAGTTCCAGGTAAACGGTGTCGAAACCGAAACCGATGGCCCGGGCGGCTTGTACGACGCCAGCAATTCCGGTGCTCCCGGCGCCAACGCCACGGTGGAAGCAACCCCGTATGGCGATCTGGGCATGGCTTTCGACGCGGAGGACGTCATTACCTTCGGGCGGATAGGCCGTTTCAGCGTGGAACTGCGGGATCTTGTCGGCAACCGTAGCGTCGCCGTGGTGGAGCGTTCCGAGCAGGGTTTCGAAGAGGGAATGAGCGCTGATTTCACCATTGAACTGGTCGGTGAGGGAGACAGCGCCGATGTGTCCCTGAACGGTGATGGCAGTGGCACGATGACGTTCTCCCCCGGTACCCAGGATCAAGAGACAAGCACCATCGACGCGCCCTGGACTACCACGGACAGCGGGACCCTGCGCTTCACGGAAAGCCTGGACGATGAGTCCACGGGCTCATGGACGATGGTAAAGGTCAATAACGGTAAGGATGTACTTGTTGATTTTCGTCATGTGGATGGGACCACGGAGAGCCTGCTGGGCTTCTTCATCAGCGATTTTGTTCTTCCCGCTGAACCGGTCAGTTCCGCTCAGTAAGAAAAGACAGGGGAGCGGAAACGCTCCCCTGTCTTTCTGAAATCCCACGACCAACTCGTTAAGAGCCCCACCGCTGTCAGCACCATCCGCCACCAGCTGACCCGTTAAGCTGCTGTCGCGGTACACCACGATGTCGAATTCTCTCCCGTTGCTCATAATCGAAAGTAATCTTAACTGGCCGGATCATTGTCCCCGACGGGGATTTTGATGGTGTTGTTGATGCCCTCTCAACTCATATTGATCTCTCACGCCAAGAAAAAGGCTGCTTGAAGTTTGAAGTCACTCAAAGCGCTGAGCACAACAACACCTTTATTGTGTACGAGATATTTGCCGATAAGGCCGCGTTTCAGCGCCACCAGGAATGTGTCCGTGATTCAGCCAGGGGGGCGGATATCAGCGAACTCAGAGCGGCATTACGAGATAGGAGAAAGAATCATGAAAGTTCACTATTTGGAGATCGTATCCGAGGATGTGGATGCGGTGTGCAAAGCGTATGAGGCTGCTCACGGCGTCAGATTTGGTGATCCGGACGAGCTGCTCGGTGGCGCCAGAACCTGCACCTTGGCCGATGGATCGATTGTCGGCGTGAGAGGGCCGCTGCGAAGCACGGAGGCGCCGGTGGTTCGCCCCTATTGGCTGGTGGAGGATATTGATCAGGCGGTGGCCGACGTTGAGGCCGCGGGGGCCAAGATCGCCATGGCGCCGACGGAAATCCCCCGCAAGGGCAAGTTTGCGATTTATATTCTTGGTGGCAACGACCACGGGCTTTGGCAAGTTTAGGGGCCTCTGGTATCCCGCCGGGTGGCTGGCGCCACCCTTTCGCGAGCGAGCCATTCTCTTTTCGTTATTTGAAGTCTCTTGAGCGGACGATGAGTTCATTGAGGGCGTCGCTGGTGTCGTCGAGGCGGCCGGCCATCAGGTGGACGATACCTTCGGGGCTGATTTCCACGGTGCCGGTGACGGTGACCATCGGGCTTTTCAGCAGCACGGTGCGGAAGCGTTCCTGGATGGCGCTCCAGACCACCACGTTGGTGTTGCCGGTTTCGTCTTCCAGGGTCATGAACAGGGTGCCTTTGGCGGAGCCGGGGCGTTGCCGGTTGGTGACCAGGCCGGCGACGCGCACCACCTGGCCGGGCCGGGCGCGTTTCAGGTCCTTGGCGCGGTAGCCGCGTTTGAAGCGGGGCAGGTGGCGGACCAGGGCCATGGGGTGCTTGCCCAGGCTGACGCCCAGGTGGCGGTAGTCTTCGATCAGGGTGGTGTATTCCGAGGGGGCGTCCAGGTAGACGCCGTCGTGGTCGCCCTGGGGGCCGTCTTCAAGCAGCGGGCGCTGGCCTTCCAGGCCCTGGACGTCCCAGTGGGCCTGGTGGCGGTGGCCGCTGAGGCCGCGCAGGGCGTTGCCGGCCACCAGGGCTTCGCGTTCGCGCTGGCCGAGCCGGGCGCGGCGGCAGAGGTCGCCGACGCCGGTGAAGGGCGCTTCGGCGCGGGCCTGGACCAGGCGCTGCGCGGCCTCCGGGTTGAAGCCTTTGATCTGGCACAAGCCCAGGCGCAGGGCCGGCTGCACGCCGAGCTTCTCGCGCTGCAACTCTTCCAGGCTGTGGTCCCAGTGGCTGTGGCGGGCGTCCACCGGGCGTATTTCGATGCCATGGCGGCGCGCGTCCTGGAGGATCTGCGAGGGCGAGTAGAAGCCCATCGGCAGGCTGTTGAGCAGGCCGCAGTAGAAGGCGCTGGTGTGGTGGCGCTTGAGCCAGGCGGACACGTACACCAGCAGCGCGAAACTGGCGGAGTGGGATTCCGGGAAGCCGTAGCCGCCGAAGCCTTTCATTTGCTCGAACAGGCGGCGTGCGTAGTCGCCGCTGTAGCCGTTGGCGCGCATGCCGTCGATTACCCGGGCTTCGAATTCCATCAGTTCGCCGCTTTTGCCCCAGCGCGCCATGGCGCGGCGCAGGCGGTCGGCTTCGCCGCCGGAAAAGCCCGCCGCCACCATCACCAGCTTGATCACCTGTTCCTGGAAAATGGGCACGCCCAGGGTGCGCTCGAGCACCGCTTTGACCTTGGCGTCCGGGTAGTCGGTTTCTTCCAGGCCGTCCCGGCGGCGCAGGTAGGGGTGCACCATGTCGCCCTGGATCGGGCCGGGGCGCACGATCGCCACTTCCACCACCAGGTCGTAGAACTTGCGCGGCCGCAGGCGCGGCAGCATGTTCATCTGGGCGCGGGATTCCACCTGGAACACGCCCAGGCTGTCGCCCTTGCAGAGCATGTCGTAGGTGGCCTCGTCGCCGGCGGGGATGTCCTGCATGGCCAGGGGTCGGCCCCGGTAGCCCTGCACCATGTCCAGGGTTTTGCGGATCGCGGTGAGCATACCCAGGGCCAGCACGTCCACCTTCATCAGGCCCAGGGATTCCAGGTCGTCCTTGTCCCACTGGATCAGGGTGCGGTCGGGCATCGCCGCGTTTTCCACCGGCACCAGGGTGTGCACCGGGTCGCGGGTGATCACGAAGCCGCCCACGTGCTGGGACAAGTGACGCGGGAAGCCCACCAGCTCCTGCACCAGTTCCCGGTAGTGGCGGCCCAGGGTGGAGCCGCCCAGGCCCACTTCCCGGAACCGTTCCACCAGGGCGTCGGGTTTGTCCCACCAGGCCAGGTTGCTGCTCAGCCGTTCAATGATGTCCATGTCCACGCCCAGGGCGCGGCCCACGTCGCGCACCGCCGAGCGGGTGCGGTAGTGAATCACGGTGGCGGCCAGAGCGGCGCGGTCACGGCCGTATTTGCGGTAGAGGTACTGCATCACCTCTTCGCGCCGTTCGTGCTCGAAATCCACGTCGATGTCCGGCGGTTCGTCCCGCTCCTGGGAGATAAAGCGCTCGAACAGAAGCTGGCTGCGGCCCGGGTCCACCTCGGTGACGCCCAGGCAGTAGCACACCGCGGAGTTGGCCGCCGAGCCGCGCCCCTGGCAGAGGATGCCCTGGCCACGGGCGAAGGCGACGATGTCGTGCACGGTGAGGAAGTAGTGCGCGTAGCCGAGCTGGCGGATCAGCCCCAGCTCCTTGTCCACCAGGGCGCGCACCCGGTCCGGTACGCCGTCCGGGTAGCGGGCTTCGGCGCCCTGGTGGGCGAGGGCGGCGAGATAGTCGTCGGCGTTCTGGCCCGGCGGCACCACTTCTTCCGGGTACTGGTAGCGGATTTCGTCCATTTCGAAGTGGCACTGGTCGGCGATCCAGGCGGCTTCTTCCAGCAGCGCCGGCGGGTAGATCCCGGCCAGCCGGTCCAGGCCGCGCAGGTGGCGCTGGTCGTTCTGGAACCGGCGCCGGCCCAGGTCGCGCACCGTGATGTTCAGGCGCAGGGCGGTGAGCAGCTCCTGCAGGCGCTGGCGCTCCGGCCGGTGGTAGTGGACGTCGTTGGCGGCGGTCATGGCCAGCTCGAAGCGGTCCGCCAGCTGATAGCAGTAGCGGTAGTGCAGGGCGTCGTTGCGGTCCTGGAGCAGCTCGCAGGCCAGCCACAGGCGCTCGCCGAAGTGCGCCTTGAGCAGGGCGGCGTGGTGTTCGTCGCGGTCGTCGCCGGCGGGCAGCCACAGGCACAGGGCGTTGCGGTCGATGCGCGTCAGATCCTGCCAGTGCAGCCGGTAGTGGCCCTTCTCCGCGCGCCGCCGGCCGCGGGTGATCAGCGTGGAAATTTCACCGTAGGCCTGGCGGTCGCGGGCCAGCAGCACCAGGCGCAACTCGCCCCGGTCCTGGTGCAGGCGGAAATGGCTGCCCACGATCAGCCGGAAATCCAGCGTGCGGCCTTCGTCCTCCAGAGCTTTTTTGAGGTTCTCGCGGGCCTGGTAGGCACGCACCACCCCGGCCAGGGAGCCGTCGTCGGTGATCGCCAGGGCCCGGTAGCCCTGGCGCCAGGCCTGCAACACCAGCTCCTCCGGCTGGCTGGCGCCGGTGAGAAAGGTGAAGGCGGAGGTGCAATGCAGTTCCGCGAAGTCCATGTCAGAAAAAGCCCTGCAGCCACCAGCGCGCCTGGTCGTCCTCGAACACCCAGCAGCAGAGCCCGTCCGGGTGGTGGGCGACGCGGTAGCGGCGCGCGGCCAGGTCGTGCCAGGGCTGGCTGAAGCGTTCCTCCTGGGGGAACAGGGTCAGGGGCCGGCCGCGCCAGTGGGGCACCCGGTCGCGCAGGGTCAGCGGCCGGGGCGGGTCGAGCAGCCACAGGGGGCGGTCCTGATCGCGGCTGTCGTCGGCGGCCGGTTTGGGCGCCGACGCCAGCGGCGCGCGGCCCCGTTCGGTTTCCTCCGGCAGATGGCCGTCGCCCCGGTCCGGGCGGTACACGCCCAGCGCCGGTTCGCCGGCGAGCTTTTCCAGCAGGCCGGCCAGCGGCGGGCGGGCGCCGGGGTCCGGGAACAGCTCGGCGAGGCCGGGGTTGCGCGGCCGGGGACGGCCGCCGTCCAGGCCCAGGCCCAGCAGCGGGGCGCTCAGCTCATGGTGGCTCAGGCGCCGCTGGCTGAGGTCCAGCCAGGTGGCGGCGTCGTGGCCCTGCCGGGCGCGCCGTACGATCAGTGTGTCCCGGTGGCCGTTGTTCAGGTACAGATGCCAGCGCAGGGTCACCAGGCTTTCCTGGTGGCGGTTCAGGGTGTCTTCCAGCTTGGCCAGCAGGGTGCCCATCGGGCCGCTGAGCCGGTCCAGATCGTCCAGCGGGTCGTCGAAGTCGAGCCGTTCGCGGAACGGGCGCGGCGGGGAAATCGGTTTGCGCGGGTCCGCCTGCTCGCCGAGCAGACGCTGCAGCCAGTCCAGGAAGTCCACCCCGAAGCGCTTGCCCAGCGCCGCCCGGGGCAGCGGGAACAGCTCGCCCAGGGTGCGGAAACCGGGGGCCTGCAGGCGCCGGCGCAGGCGCTCGTCCAGGTCCAGCTCGGCGAGCGGCAGATCCGCCAGCCAGGCCTGGAAACGCGCCGCTTCCGGGGGCGCGTCCAGGGGCGGCGGGTCGGTGAGGTGCCAGGCGGCCAGCGGCGTGGGGCCGATGCCCAGACGGCTGGTCAGCGGGCAGTGCAGCCGGTAGCGGTCGACGCGGGCGAGCAGCGGTTTAAAACCACCGAACAGCTTCAGGCAGCCGCCCACTTCCAGCAGCACGGTGGCCGGCGGCGCCGGGCACACCTGGGGCGTGAGCGCCAGCAGTTGGCGGGCTTCGCGCAGCAACGCCTGGTGCTGCTGGTCGGCCCGCGCTTCGTGCACTTCCAGTGTCTCGCACAGGGCACGGGCGGTGCCCAGGCGCAGGCCCGCTTCCACGCCGGCGGCGCGGGCCGCCGGGTTGGCCAGCAGCACCCGGTTGGCGCGCACCAGCACGCGCGGCTCCGGGCGCGGGCCGTGCTCCGCCTCCAACGCCAGCAGCGGAAAATGCAGGGCCAGCCACAGCGCGCTCATGGGCGCACCTCCGGGACGACGGGGGCGGGCAGCCGCAACAACGGCGTGCGCAGCGCCGGCTCCGGCGCCGGGCGCCGGGTCAGGGCCGGCAGCTCGCGGCAGGCCGGTGGCCGCCGACGCAGGTGCTCGGGCAGCAGCGGCAAACGGCAGTGCAGCCCGGCCCGGCCGCCGGGCTGCTTGTGCACGGTGACGGTCAGTTCGCCGGGGGCCGGGCAGCTCAGGTCCAGGCGCAGCGGGGCCGGGCTGGGTTGCCGGCCGGCCTGGCGCGGGCGCACCAGTATCAGCAGGCAGCGCCCCTGTTGCGCGCCGAGATGCAGGCGCCGCAGGGTGCCCGCCGGCAACGGCCCGCCCGGGGCCCACAGCAATGCCAGCCGCACGGTGTCGCCGGCGATCGCTTCGAAGCTGGCGCGCAGCAGGGTGGCGCGGTCGTCGCTGCGCAGGATCAGCAGGTCGTCCAGGGGCACCCCGGCCCGGGCCAGCATGGTGGCGGAAGGCCGCATCGGCGGGTTGGCGATCAGGCGGGCGCCGGGGCCGTCGCTGGCCAGCACCGGCAGCAGCAGATGCAGCACCGCCGGGCAGGGCAGGGGGCAGAGCAGCTCCACCAGGCCCTGTTCCGGCCAGCCGCCGCCGGCCAGGATCTGGTCCAGGTCGTTGAAACCGGTGCTTTGCCCCTGGCCGGTACCGGTGCTTTCGCGGCCCCACCAGGTGTCCCTGCGGGCCAGCAATTGTTGCAAGAAATCAGGCGGCATGGGCGGCATGAAGGGAAATCCGGAGTGTTTGAGATACTGTACATAAGAACAGTATCCGTAAGCCGGCGAAGGGTCAATGGGAAAGGCTGTGCTGAGCGGTCAAGCGGCGCTGTCAGGGTAAACATATTGTATTGCCCGGGGCTCTTGAGTAGCTTCAAGGCATCCCCGAGCTCGACGAGATTTCCCGATGTCATCACAACAACAAACAGCGCGCCGATTGTCCTCGGCCTTTCAGCAGGGCGTGACCCGGCGGCGGTTCCTGAAGTGGGGCCTGGTCGGCAGTGCCGGCGTGGCCGCCGCCGCCGCGGGCGGCTTCGCGCTGCTGCGCCTGTCGCCCCTGGACGACCGGCCGAAACCGGACTGGGCCGACGGCCTGAGCCGCCAGGAATACCATCTGTTCGACCGGGCACGGGTGGCGTTGCTGCCCACCGTGGGCACCGATCTCACGCCCAGCGACCAGGTGCCGGTGGTGCGCAATGTGCAGGGCATTCTCGGCTTCATGGACGCGGCCACCCGCAAGGACGTGGCCACCGGCCTGACGCTGTTCGATAACGCCGCGGTGTTTTTCCATGGCAAGCGCTTCGTGGATCTGGACGAGGCCACCGCCCGCGATTATTTCGACGCCTGGAGCCGGGGCAATGTGGTGCAGCGCACCCTGGGCACGGTGATCAAGCAGCTCACCTACACCTCCTACTGGCGCGACGAAAGCACCTGGGGGCCGGTGGAATTCGACGGCCCGGTGTCCGACCGCTGGGGCATCGCCTATCTGGGCAACGCGCCCCTGCCGGATCAACAATCGGAGCAAGCCACTGAGGAGGGCAACGCATGAGCGAAGTGCAATGGCGGTCTTCCGGCTTGCCGGTGACCGAAGCGAAGGACATTAAACAGAGTGCGCTGACCCTGGACGCGGACGTGGTGATCGTCGGCTCCGGCGCCGGCGGCGCGGTGGCCGGCTATGAGCTGGCCCGGCGCGGCAAGAAGGTGGTGATTCTGGAAGCGGGGCCCTATGTCCCCTCGAAGGACTTTACCGAGCGCTTCCCGGAAAGCCTGGAAACCCTGTACCAGGACTACGGCGGCCAGACCAACAAAAGCGGCGACCTGCTGGTGTTGCAGGGTGCCTGCGTGGGCGGCTCCACGGTGGTGAACGGCTGCGTGTGCTTCCGCACCCCGGACTTTATTCTGCAGGACTGGCAGCGGGATTTCGGGCTCAGCGATCTGACCGCCGAAGAGCTGGCGCCGTATTTCGACCGGGTGGAAAAGAACCTCTCCATCGAGGAAAACAAGGAACACGAGATCGCCCGCCACGGCCAGCTGATCCGCGCCGGCGCCAACAAGCTGGGCTGGTCGGTGAAACCGTTCAAACGCAATATTCGTGAATGCGCGCTCACCGGGCACTGCCTGTCCGGCTGCAAGACCGAACGCAAGCAGTCCATGCTGGTCAGCTATCTGCCCTGGGCCACCGCCCACGGCGCCCGCATTTACGCCGACACCCGCGTCACCGAGGTGCTGGCCGACGGCGGCCGGGCGCGCGGTGTCCGTGCCGAGGTCACCGGCCACGACGGCGCCAAGGTGGCGGACATGACGGTTAACGCGGAGCGAGTGATCCTCGCCGCCGGTGCCGTGCAGACGCCCTTGCTGCTGTTGAAGGGCGGCCTGGCCAACCGGTCCGGGCAGGTGGGAAAGAACTTCGCCTGCCACCCGTCGCTGTATGTGTCGGCGCGCTATCCGAAGCCGGTGCACGCCTGGCGCGGCGCCATGCTGGGCGTGTATGTGGACGAGTTTCTGCACCCGGACAAGGGCGGCTTCGTGCTGGAGGACGGCGGCGCCGGCCTGGCGGAGCTGAGCATGACCGCGGAGCCGGGCACCGGCGAGCCGTTCATGCAGTTCATGAAGGACGCCAAGTACCTGGGCGGTCTGGTGACGCTGATCCACGACCACAACGTGGGCACCATCCGCTGGGAGGACGGCCGCAAGGTGATCGACTACCAGCTCGCCAACTCGGATTTCCCGTCCATGAAGCGGGCCCTGAAAGCGGCCGCCAGACTGCACCTGGCCTCCGGCGCCGAGGAAGTCTATGTGCCGTCCAGCGACAAGCGGGTGATTCGTTCCGAAGCGGATATCGACGGCGCCATCGAGGGGCTCGACAACCAGCCCCAGCACCTGCGCATGGTGAGCTATCACCCGCAGGGCAGTTGCCGCATGGGCGCCGACCCGGACACCAGCGTGGTCAACTCGGACGGTGAAACGCATGATGTGAAAGGGCTCTATGTGGCGGACGCCAGCCTGCTGCCCACCTCGATCATCGTGAACCCCCAGGTGACCGTGTACGCCCTGGCCACGCGCATCGCCGAACGCATGGCCTGATTAACGGCCCTGTCTCACCACCACCCGGTGCACGCCACCGGGTATTTTATAGCGGCGGATGTCGCTTTCGCGGGCCATGCAGGCGCCGTGCTCCGGGTTGAGCCGGCACCAGCGCACCTGCCGGCCCAGCGCCAGTGGCACGCTGAAGCGGGTGTTGTAGTTGCCGCCGGCTTGCAGCGCGATCCACAGCTGATTGGGCAGCCACTCGCAGCCGTCCTGGTTGCGGAACATGTCCAGCGGCACCTGGAAACTCAGGCTCTGGCCCTGGCGTTCAGGGCGGAACTGGGTGCCCGCCTGGGTCACCGGGCAGGTGTCTCCCTCGGACCGGTACACCACCTCGATACGCACCTGATCCGCCGGTAACGGCGGGTCGATGCTCAACTGATAGTGGCGGATATCCCGCGGAATCGGGTTGGGCGCCGGCTGGTAATCCCGCTGCGCCACCGACACGCAGCCGCTGAGCAGGAGCAGGGCGCCGAGTACCGCTGACAGCGCTGGCAGGGACCGCGACGGGCCTGGGGCCATGGTGTTCTCCTTGTGGGTCACTGGGGAGTCATTCATTGCGCCCTAGGTTATCATTGCCGGCCTTGTCCGTATTGATCGAAGGAGCAGCCATGAGTGATGCCAACAGCCAATCCGCGCAGGCGAAACAACGGCCCGGGCGCGAGGCGTTCGGCTATCTGTGCCCGGTGGACAGCCGCTGGGCGGACAATGACGTTTACGGCCATATCAACAACGTCATGTACTACAGCTACTTCGATTCCACCATCAACCGCTATCTGATCGACAAGGGTGGGCTGGATATCCATAACGGCGACGTGATCGCCTATGTGGTGAGCTCCGGCTGCGACTATTTCGAGGCCGCCGCCTACCCGGACGCGCTCACCATCGGCATGCGCGTGGACAAGCTGGGCAACAGCTCGGTGCGTTATGGTCTGGCGCTGTTCGGAGAGAGCGGTGACGCCAAGGCGCTGGGTTTCGTGGTGCATGTGTTCGTGGACCGGGAAAGTGGGCGTCCGGTGTCGATCCCGGCGCCGCTGCGCGAGGTGTTGGCGGCGATTCAGTCTTCGGGAAAATAGTTTTTTTCGGAAAAATGTAGCTCCGCCAGGAAGTAAAAGTTTTCGCCGAACGGGATCCGGTCCATCTCGAAGCCCACGTTGGGCTGCTGGCCGGGGAACCGCTCCGGTGTTTCCTCCAGGTCCGGGTCGTCCTGGTAGATCAGCCGGGCGCCGGTATCGAAGCCTTCCGCGACGTGCAGCCGGGCGAGCAGGGCGAAGCCCCGCCCGGTATCGAAACGCAGCCAGTTTTCCGCCGGCACCGGGCGCCGCAGCATGGCCCGTTCGGTGTCCGAAAGCCGGCCGTCCACCACCGCTTCCCGCTCGCCGGTCCAGCTGGTGCGCAGCCGCGCGCCCTGGAGATCGTGGCCGTCGACGCTGACCCGGGCGCGCGGGTCGCGCAGCACGGTGGCGGCGATGCCGGGCAACGCGAAGCGGCTGTGGATGGCGAGCCGGTTTTCCATCAGCACGAAGTGGTTGTGCACGGTGAGCACGCGCAGGCCGGCCACGCGCACCCGGGTGGTGGCGTACACCAGCGTCGCCAGCGGCCCTTCGATGACCTGCTGGATTTGCGGGTCCAGGTTTTCGTTGGTGAGTGTGAGGCGGGCGCCCTCGCTGAACACCCCGGCGCTGAGCCGCAGTTTTAAACTGTCCAGCAGGGTCCGTTGCGGTTTGTCGTCCGGGGCGCGGTAATGCCGGTAGGTGAAATCGCCCCACTGGAACAGGTTGCCGTCCAGAAATTCCAGCCGGTAGTCCGCGGTGCGCAGGCTGAGCGGATCGCCGTCGTCGTCGCGCTCCAGGGTCACCGGCGGGGTGAAACCCTGGAACGGCGGCCGGGCCAGCACGTAGAAATAAACGGGCCGTTCGCCGTCGCTGTCGAGTGCCAGTTCACCGATTACTTCCTGGCCGGGGGAGGGCAGTCGTTCGCCGCCGTCGGCGTCGTCCACCAGCAGCCGGTCGCGGGGGCCCACCCGGCCGGTCTCTCCGGCCCGGCGGCTGTCGTCATCCTCGCTGAAGTAGGGCCAGCCGCGCTGCGACCAGGCCAGCCACTGGTGGCGGACGCTGCGCAGCTCGCCGTCCCGGTAGGCGGCCACTTCCAGGCGGTCGGTACGCAGCCCGGTAAGGTCTTCCAGGGCCTCGCCCTGGAAGGTCGCCACCGCGCTTTGCGCGGTTCCGGCCAGCAGCCAGAACAGCGCGAGCAGCAACGCCCGGCCCATCATGATTAGGCCAGCTCGGGCCGGTCGGCGAAGTGGGCGAGGGCGTCCGGGTTGGCCAGGGCGTTGCGGTTGCGCACCTCGCGGCCGTGCACCACATCGCGCACCGCCAGCTCGACGATCTTGCCGCTCACCGTGCGCGGAATTTCCGGCACGGCGAGAACCACCGCCGGCACATGGCGCGGGCTGGCGCCGGCACGGATGGTGGTGCGGATTTTTTTCCGCAGCTCGTCGGTCAGTTCGATGCCCTCGGCGGGCACCACGAACAGCACCACGCGCACGTCGCCGTCGTACTGCTGGCCGACCACGATGGCCTCGCGGATTTCCTCCAGGGTTTCCACCTGGCGGTAGATTTCGGCGGTGCCGATGCGCACGCCGCCGGGGTTGAGCACGGCGTCGGAGCGGCCGTGGATCACCAGACCGTCGTGGCCGTCATGGGGGACGATTTCGGCGTAGTCGCCGTGGGCCCATACATTCTCGAAACGATCGAAATAGGCGCCGTGGAAGCGCTCCTCGTCCGGGTCGTTCCAGAACGCCACCGGGCAGGCGGGGAAGGGGGCGCGGCACACCAGTTCGCCTTTTTCGCCGACCACCGGCTCGCCGTCGTCGTTAAACACCGCCACGTCCAGGCCCAGGCCCAGGCACTGCAGTTCGCCCCGGTACACCGGCACCAGCGGGCTGCCCAGCGCGAAGCAGGAAATAATATCGGTGCCGCCGGAAATCGAGCTCACCAGCAGGTCCGGTTTGACCTTCTCGTAGAGGAAGTCGTAGCTCTCGTGCAGCAGCGGCGAGCCGGTGGAGTAGAGCGTGCGCAGGGTGGACAGGTCGTGGCTGTCGCGGGGCACGGCGCCGGCTTTTTCCACCGCCTGCACGAACTTGGCGCTGGTGCCGAAGTGGGTGATCTTCTCCGCGTCGATCACATCGAACAGGCGGGTGGCGTCCGGGTAGGCCGGGTTGCCGTCGTAGAGCACCAGGGTGGCGCCGGTCTGCAGGCCGCTGACCAGCCAGTTCCACATCATCCAGCCGCAGGTGGTGAAGTAGAACAGCACGTCGTCGGCGCCCAGGTCGCCGTGCAGGCGGTGTTCCTTGGCGTGCTGGATCAGGGCGCCGCCGGTGCCGTGCACGATACACTTGGGCGCGCCGGTGGTGCCGGAGGAATAGAGAATATAAAGCGGATGGTCGAACGGCAGCTCGGCGAAGGCCGGCGGCGCCCCGGCGGCGGCCAGCCAGTCGCGCCAGTTGAGCGCCTGGCGCACCGCGCTGGTGTCGCCGCGTCCGGGAATCACGATCAGCAATTCCGGCTGCAGTTTTTCATGCAGCGCCTGGATGCGTTCATCCAGCTCGATCCACTTGCCGTTGTACTGGTAGCCGTCGCAGGCGAACAACACCTTGGGTTCGATCTGGCCGAAGCGGTCCAGGACACCTTCGACGCCGAAGTCCGGCGAGCAGGACGACCAGATGGCGCCGATCCAGGCGCAGCCCAGAGCGGCGATCACGGTTTCGATGCGGTTGGGCATGTAGCCAGCGACCCGGTCGCCGGGCTCAACGCCGGCGGCCTGGAGCTGCGCGGCCACCTGGCCGGCGGCCACGTGCAGGTCGTTGTAGCTGATCTGGTCACGGCGGCCGCCCTCGTCGATGCTCACCAGGGCGGTGTGGGTGTCGTGCCGGGGCAGCAGGTTCTCGGCCATGTTGATGCGCGCGTCCGGGAACCAGCGGTTGTGGCGGAACACCGGTGACGGCGCCAGCACCCGCTCGCCTTTATGGCCGCGCAGTTCGCAAAAATCCCAGACCAGATTCCAGAACGCCTCCGGCTGCGTCACCGACCAGCGGTGCAGGTCCCGGTAATCCGTGAGCGGCGTGCCGGCCAGCTGTTCGGCGCGGGCGCGGAACGCGGCGGGCTGGCCTTCGTTGAGCCGCTTTTCATCGGGCTGCCAGAGCGGGGTCGGGGTTGTTGTCATTGTGCCTCCGTTTCGGAATCCAGCGAATTGAAATCAACCAGGAGCGTGCCTTCGGCGACGCTGTCGCCATCGGCCACGTGGAAGCGTTCCACGGTGCCGGCGGCGCCGGCGCGCAGGGTGTGCTCCATCTTCATGGCTTCCAGGGTGATCACCGCGTCCCCGGCGGCCACCGTGGCGCCGGCTGCCACATGGCAGGCGACGATGGTGCCGCTCATGGGCGCGATGAAGCCGTCCTGGCCGCCGGCGCGGTCGCTCTCCCGGGCCGGGTGTATCTCCACCGGGTAATCCTGACCGTGCACGAATACCGCCGTATGTCGGGCGTCGCCATGGTGGGACTCGATCAGGTGGCCGGCCAGCCGTCGCTCGCCCCAGTGCAGCTCAAAGGCGGTGCCCCGGCGGCGCAGGTGGAAGGGCGCGGGCTCGCCGCCGTCCACCCGGGCCTGGTCATTGTCGAGCACCACGGTGTGGGCCTGCTCGCCCACCCGCAATGGGATCAGGGTGCGCTTTTGTCCCAGCGGACGCCAACCCGGCAGCGCGCCCCAGGGGTCGTTGCCGGTGGCGGGCCGTTGGGCCACGGCGCCAGCGGCGGCCACGGCGACCAGGTCGCTGTCCGCCGGCGCCGGCTTCATCAGGTCCGGGTGTTTCTCAAGCAGGCGGGTGTCCAACTCGGCGTCGGCGAACACCGGGCTGCTCAGAACCCGGTGCAGAAAGGCGGCATTGTGATGCACACCGCTGATGGCGAGATCGTCCAGGGCCGCCACCAGCCGGCGGCGGGCCTGGTCGCGGTCGCCGCCGTGGCTGATCAGCTTGGCGATCATCGGGTCGTAATGGTCGCTGACCCGGTCGCCGGCCTCGAAGCCGCTGTCCACGCGCACCTGTGCCGGCCAGCGCAGTTGTTCCAGGCGCCCGGCGGAGGGCAGGAACTGCTGGTAGGGGTTTTCCGCGTACAGGCGCACCTCCATGGCGGCGCCGTGGCGCTGGATCTGCTCCTGGCTTTTCGGCAGCGGCCGGCCTTCGGCCACGGCCAGTTGCCAGGCGACCAGATCCTCGCCGGTGATCAGCTCGGTGACCGGGTGCTCCACCTGCAGGCGGGTGTTCATCTCCATGAAGAAGAATTCGCCTTCGGGGGAGAACAGAAACTCCACCGTGCCGGCGCCGCGATAGTCGATGGCGCGGGCGGCGCGCACCGCCGCGTCGCCGAGAGCCCGGCGCTGGGCCTCGGTGAGGCCGGGGGCAGGGGCTTCCTCGATGATTTTCTGGTGGCGGCGCTGCACCGAGCAGTCGCGCTCGAACAGGTGCACCGCGTTGCCGTGGTTGTCGGCGAACACCTGCACTTCCACGTGGCGGGCGGTGGGCAGGTAGCGCTCCAGCAGCACCCGGTCGTCGCCGAAGGCGTTGCGTGCCTCGCGGCGGGCGGCGGCCAGGGCTTCCTGGAAGCCGGCGGCGTTGTCCACCGCGCGCATGCCTTTGCCGCCGCCGCCGGCCACCGCCTTGATCAGCAGCGGGAAGCCGACCTTGTCGGCCTCGGCGATCAGGGTGGCGTCGTCGGCGCCTTCCCGGTCGAAGCCGGGCAGCACCGGCACGCCGCTTTGCGCCATGTGCTGGCGGGCGGCGGCCTTGTCGCCCATCAGGCGGATGGCGTCGGCGCCGGGGCCGACAAAGATCAGGCCGGCGTCCGCGCAGGCGTCGGCGAAGGTGGTGTTCTCGGACAAAAAGCCGTAGCCGGGGTGAATGGCGTCGGCGCCGCTGTCGCGGGCGGCGCGGATCACCTTGTCGATGTCCAGGTAGCTGTCCCGGGCCGGCGCCGGGCCCAGCCGCACGGCGCGGTCGGCCTCGCGCACATGGGGCGCGTCGGCGTCGGTGTCGGAGTACACCGCCACCGTGGTCAGGCCCAGCTCGCGGGCGGTGCGGATAATGCGCCGGGCGATCTCGCCCCGGTTGGCGATCAATAGCGTGTTGATGGCGGCCATGGTCAGTTCCGGTTCGGTTTCCAGTTCGGCGGGCGTTTTTCCAGGAAGGCGCCCAGGCCCTCCTGGCCTTCCGCGCCGGTGCGCAGCTCGGCGATCAGGTTGGCGGTGTACTCGATCAACCCTTGGCTGACGTCGCTGTCGTCGGCGCGGTGCACCAGCTCGCGGGCGCGCCGTTGCGCTTCGGGGGCGCCGTCGAGCAGGGCGCTCACCAGTTTGTCCACGGTGGCGTCCAGCTCCGCCGCCGGCACCACTTCGTGGACCAGGCCGAGCCGGCCGGCGCGGGGGGCGTCGATCACTTCGGCGGTCATGACGTAGCGGCGCGCCTGGCGGGCGCCCAGGGCGCGCACCACATAGGGCGCGATCACCGCCGGCAGAATGCCCAGCTTCACTTCGCTGAGGCAGAAGCGGGCGTCGTCGGCGGCCACCGCGATGTCCGCCGCGCAGATCAACCCCAGGGCCCCGCCGTAGGCGGCGCCCTGAACCCGGGCGATCACCGGTTTGCCGGCCCGGTCGATGGTGTCCATCAGGGTGGCCAGGCGCAGGGCGTCGGCGCGGTTTTCCTGCTCGTCGAGGGCGCCCATGGCGCGCATCCAGTTGAGGTCGGCGCCGGCCGAGAAATGCTTGCCAGCGGCGTCCAGCACGATCACCCGGCCGTCGTCGCCACCGGCCTGCTGGAAGGCGTCGATCAGCGCTTCGATGATGGTGTTGTCGAAGGCGTTGCGTTTGTCCGGGTTGTTCAGGGTGATGTGGGTGACCGGGCCCCGGCGGGTGGTTTGCACACTCATGGTTGTCTCCCTCACATGCGGAACACGCCGTAGCGCGTCTCTTCGATGGGTGCATTGAGGCTGGCGGAAATGGCCAGGCCGAGAACGTCGCGGGTGTCCGCCGGGTCGATGACGCCGTCGTCCCACAGGCGGGCGCTGGCGTACCAGGGTTGCGCCATGGTTTCGTACTGGGCGGTCATGTCGTCCTGAAACCGCTGGGCGTCTTCATCGCTCCAGTGCTCGCCTTTCTTTTTCAGCGAGGCGGCTTTTACCTGGGTGAGCACGCTGGCGGCCTGTTCGCCGCCCATCACCGAGATGCGCGCGTTGGGCCACATGAACATAAAGCGCGGGTCGTAGGCGCGCCCGCACATGCCGTAGTTGCCGGCGCCGAAGCTGCCGCCGGTGATCACGGTGAATTTGGGCACGCTGGCGCAGGCCACCGCGTTGACCATCTTGGCGCCGTGCTTGGCGATGCCTTCCGCTTCGTATTTCTTGCCCACCATGAAGCCGGTGATGTTCTGCAAGAACAGCAGCGGAATCTTGCGCTGGTTGCACAGCTCCACGAAGTGGGCGCCCTTGAGCGCGGACTCGGAATAGAGCACGCCGTCGTTGGCGAGAATGCCCACCGGAAAGCCGTGGATGCGGGCGAAGCCGGTGACCAGGGTGGTGCCGTAGTTGGCCTTGAATTCGTCCAGGTCGGAGTCGTCGACGATGCGAGCGATCAGCTCCCGGGCCGGCATCGGCGAACGGGTGGTGGGCGGAATCAGACCGTACAGTTCGTCCGGCTCATAGGCCGGCGGCCGGGCCGGGCGCACCTCCAGCTGTTCCGGCTTGTGCCAGTTAAGCCGGCCGATGCAGCGGCGCGCCAGATCCAGCGCATGGGGTTCGTCGTCGGCCAGATGGTCGGCGACGCCGGACTGCTCGCCGTGCAGGGCGGCGCCGCCCAGCTCCTCGGCGCTGACCACTTCGCCGGTGGCGGCTTTCACCAGCGGTGGGCCGGCCAGGAACACGGTGGAGTGGTTGCGCACCATGATCACTTCGTCGGCCATGGCCGGCACATAGGCGCCGCCGGCGGTGCAGGAGCCCAGCACCACGCTGATCTGCGGAATACCGCGCGCCGACATATTGGCCATGTTGAAAAAGATACGCCCAAAGTGATCGCGGTCCGGGAACACTTCGTCCTGACGCGGCAGGTTGGCGCCGCCGGAGTCCACCAGGTAGACGCAGGGCAGCCGGTTCTCGGCGGCCACCGCCTGGCAGCGAAGATGTTTTTTTACAGTCAGCGGGTAGTAGCTGCCGCCTTTCACCGTGGGATCATTGGCGACGATCATACACTCCACGCCGGCCACCCGGCCGATGCCGCCGACACAGCCGGCGGCGGGCACGTCCTCACCGGGGTAGACGCCGTCGGCGGCCAGCGCCGACAGCTCCAGGAAAGGGGAGCCCGGGTCGAGCAGGTGCTGGATGCGCTCGCGCACCGGCAGCTTGCCCTTGTCGCGCAGGCGCGCTTCGGCGGCCTCGCCGCCGCCATGGGCGATGCGGTCGAGTTTTTCCTTCAGGGTGTCACGCAGCGCCAGATTGTGTTCGCGGTACTGGCCGTATTCCGGCGCGCTTTTGTTGAGCTGGCTGATGATTTTTGGCATGGCTCAGGCGGTCTCGTTGAACAGTTCGCGGCCGATCAGCATGCGGCGGATCTCGCTGGTGCCCGCGCCGATCTCGTAGAGCTTGGCGTCGCGCAGCAGGCGGCCGGTGGGGTATTCGTTGATGTAGCCGTTGCCGCCCAGGCACTGGATCGAGTCCAGGGCCATCTGGGTGGCGTTCTCGGCGCAGTAGAGGATGGCGCCGGCGGCGTCCTTGCGGCTGCTGTGGCCGGCGTCGCAGTTGCGCGCCACCTGGTAGAGGTAGGCGCGGCTGGCGTTGAGGGTGACGTACATATCGGCGAGCTTGCCCTGCATCAGCTGGAATTCGCCGATCGCCTGGCCGAACTGCTTGCGCTCATGGACGTAGGGCAGCACCACATCCAGGCAGGCCTGCATGATGCCGGTGGCGCCGCCGGACAGCACGGTGCGCTCATAGTCCAGGCCGCTCATCAACACGCGCACGCCCTGGTTGAGTTCGCCGAGAATGTTTTCTTCCGGCACTTCGCAGTTTTCGAACACCAGCTCGCAGGTGTTGGAGCCGCGCATGCCCAGCTTGTCCAGCTTCTGGGCGCGGGAGAAACCGGGGAAGTTGCGCTCGACGATAAAGGCGGTGATGCCGCGCGGGCCGGCGTCCGGTTCGGTCTTGGCGTAGATCACATAGGTGTGGGCGTCGGGGCCGTTGGTGATCCACATCTTGTTGCCGTTGAGTACGTAGCGGTCGCCTTTCTTTTCCGCGCGCAGGCCCATGCTGACCACGTCGGAACCGGCGCCGGGCTCGCTCATGGCGAGCGCGCCGATGTGCTCGCCGCTGACCAGCTTGGGCAGGTACTTCTGGCGCTGGGCGTCGTTGCCGTTGAGATAAATCTGGTTCACGCACAGGTTGGAGTGGGCGCCGTAGGACAGGCCGATGGACGCGGAGGCCCGGGAGATTTCCTCCATCACCAGGGTGTGGGCCAGGTAGCCCAGGCCGGCGCCGCCGTATTCCTCGCCCACGGTGACACCCAGCACGCCCAGATCGCCGAGCTTCTTCCACAGCTCGTTGGGGAACAGGTTGTCCTGGTCCACGCGCGCGGCGATCGGTGCGATCTCCTTGCGGGCGAAGGCGCGGGCGCTGTCCTGCAGCGCGGTGAGGGTGTCGTCGAACTGAAAATCCAGGCCGCCGTTAAACATCGCTTTCCTCCAATTCCTTCAGCGCCTGCCTGGCGCGTTCCTCGGCCGCGTCCAGATCCTGTTGCATGATCTGGATGTCGACCAGTTGCTGTTGTAGCTGGGTACGTTTCTCTTCGATTTTTTCAAGCAGGGCACCGAGCTGCTGGCGGTTGTCGCCGGTGGGCTGGTAGAGGCGGATCAGATCGCCGGATTCCGCCAGCGAGAAGCCCAGGCGTTTACCGCGCAGGATTAGCTTCAGGGCGACCCGGTCCGCCGGCGAATAAATGCGCGTCTGGCCGCGCCGGCGGGGCGTGAGCAGGCCCTGGTCTTCGTAAAAACGGATGGTGCGCGTGGTCACGTCGAATTCCCGTGCCAGCTCGCCGATGCCGTAGCTTTGCTTGAGTGTCATGGCGGAAAAGATTAGGGGAAGTTTACGTTAACGTAAAGTGGCCTGTCCGGTTGGACGGTGTTACCTTTAGCGCCTTCTTCGTCCGAGGATGGTGGACGGGTGATTTACCGAAAAGATCGCAAGGTTCTGAAACGAGTCGACTACGGGGCCGCCAAGAACTCTCTGATGGGGGTGTTGGCGGCCCTTGTGGTTTATGCGTTGGTGACCGCCTGGGGCGGTGTCTACCGGGCTTACGAGCTGGAGACGCTGATCGCCGGCGGCGCCGTGGTGCTGGTGACCGCTTACCGGCTGTGGCTGGTGGCGCGCTTTGACGCCCTCTACGGCGCCGGGCCGGCGCGCTGGCGCCGGCTGTTCGCGCTCGGCCTGATTCTGCACGCCCTGGTCTGGGGG
The DNA here is from genome assembly GCF_964221125.1 of Alloalcanivorax sp. Lineage (NCBI taxonomy): Bacteria > Pseudomonadati > Pseudomonadota > Gammaproteobacteria > Oceanospirillales > Alcanivoracaceae > Alloalcanivorax > Alloalcanivorax sp. Next base: position 14,106 of record NZ_CAXPXK010000057.1, on the reverse strand, counting down.
GTATTGCCCGCCTGGCTGGTGTGGCGGGTCGGCACCGGCTTCAACGTCTTCGTGGTGATTCTCTATAACGTCGGTGTGACCACCGCGCTGGGCAGCTCCTGGATGGCCGGCCTGCGGGTGCGGCAGGTGTATATCCTGCTGATGTTCCTGCCGCTGATCGCCTCGCTGTTCCTGGCCGCCGGCCTGCAGGAATGGCTGCTGGGGCTGCTGGTGACGTCCTACACGTTCTATCTGTTCCGTCTTTACCGGGGGCAGTACGAGCTGTTCTGGCACGCGGTCACCCGCGAGCGCCGTGGTTCCCCCGAGCGGCGCCGGGACCTGCCGGCCAACACTGACATCCAGCTCAGCCTGGTATACCGGCTCGCCCATGAATTGCGCACGCCGATGAATTCGGTGATGGGCATGATGTCGCTGCTGGAGGACACCCGGCTCAGTGACGAGCAGCAGGAATACCTGCAGGTGGCGGGGCAGAGCGGCAAGCTGATGATCAGCCTGATCGACGACGTGCTGGACTACTCCCGGATTCTCACCGGGCGCATCACCCTGAGCCCGGACTATTTCGACCTGCGCGGCGCCCTGGAGCAGACCCTGGAAGCCTTCGGCCCCATGGCCCAGTCCAAGAATCTGGAGCTGTCAGCGGTGGTGGACCGCATGCTGCCGAAACGGGTGCGCGGCGACCGGGACCGTCTGCTGCAGGTGCTCACCAATCTGCTCAGTAATGCGATCAAATTCAGCGAGCGCGGCGAAATACGCCTGGACGTGGATTTCACCACCGAAGGGGAAAGCGACGGCGTGCTGCGGGTGCGGGTCAGTGACCAGGGCCAGGGCATGGACACCGAGACCCTCAAGCATCTGTTCGAGGATCAGTTCCTGGCCGGTGCCCAGGACGCCTTCAGCACCCGGCACGCGGGCTTCGGGCTGCTGGTCTGCAAGGGTCTGATCGAGGCCATGGGCGGTATGATCGGCGCCGAAAGCAATCCCGGCGAAGGCTCCACGTTCTGGTTCACGGTGCGCCTGGGCATGCAGGCGAACATGAGCGAGAGCACCAAGCTGGCCGGCGCCGTGGGCCAGGTGCAGGGCCTGGCGGTGGGCACCAGCAGCGGCTCCCTGGCCTGTCTGCAGGAAGAATTCGAAGCACTGGGCAGCTACTGCCAGGGCGCCCGGGATTACGACCAGGCGTTGCAGGCGGTGCGCGCCGGTCACCGCGAGCACAGCGAGTTTGAGTTGCTGCTGGTGGACACCCACGGGCGCCGGGAATCGGCGCTGAACTTGTGCCGCACCGTGCTGGAAGACCCCGGGCTGCGGCCGGTGAAACTGATGCTGATCTGCGCCATCGAAGAGCGCGGCGAGCCGGCGGTGCAGCGGCTGGTGGACAAGCACGGGCTGGTGGTGCTGGTGCGCCCGGTTCATCGCACCGGGTTGCGCGTGGCACTGGGCAAGTTGCTGGGCGTGCCGCGCCAGATGCCGGTGCCGGACCTGCCCACCGAAACCCCGGAAGAGCGCGAGCGCCGCAGGCTTTACCGGCTGCTGCTGGTGGAAGACAACGAGGTCAACCAGCTGGTCACCCGTGGCATGCTCGGCAAGCTCGGCTATCAGGTTAAGACGGTCAATAACGCGGAAACCGCTCTCGCGCTGTTGGAGCAGGAAAGCTTCGATCTGATCCTGATGGACTGCATGATGCCGGAGCTGGACGGCTTCACCGCCACCCGCACCCTGCGCGAAAGAGAGCAGGCCGCGGAGCGCACCCGCACCCCGGTGATCGCGATCACCGCCAACACCGCCGAGGGCGTTCAGGCCAAGTGTCTGGCCGCCGGCATGGATGACTTTCTCGCCAAACCCGTGCATCTTCAAGAGCTGGAAACCGTGCTGCGGCGCTGGTTGCTCCACGACGTGGATACCGACGGGGAAGGTAACGACGACGAATGACAACAACGAGGGAACTGCCATGAGCCGACGGGCCCTGCTGTTGGGCGCCACCGGTCTGGTTGGCGGGCATTGTTTGCGCCTGCTGCTGGATTGCGACGCCTACCAGGAAGTACGGGTGCTGACGCGCCGGCCGCTGGGGATCGACCATCCGAAACTGATCGAGAAGGTGGTGGAGCCGGCGCAATTCGACAAGGAAACCGAATATTTTCAGGTCGACGACGTGTTCTGCGCGCTCGGCACCACCCTGAAGCAGGCCGGCTCCAAGGAAGCGTTCCGCGCGGTGGACCTGGATCTGATCACCGCGGTGGGCCGCGCGGCGCGCGATGCCGGCGTGCAGCGCTTTATGATGGTGTCGGCGGTCAATGCCAATGCCCATTCGCCGTTTTTCTATGCGCGCACCAAGGGGCAGGCGGAACGCGAACTGAAAGCACTGAAGCTGCCGTTGCTGGCGCTGTTCCAGCCGTCCCTGCTGCTCGGCGAGCGGGAGCGGCCGCGTCCGGTGGAAGCGTTCGGGATTCGTTTTTCGAAAATCATCGACCCGATCACCCGCTGGACCGACGCGCACTGGCTGCCGGTGAGCGGCGAGCGGGTCGCCGAGGCGCTGGTGGGCATGGCGCTGGAAGGCCCGGCCACCGGGGTCTACCGGGTGCGCTTCCGCGATTTCGTGGTGTACGCCGGCAAGTTTCGTGAAAAATACCCACGGGCTGTGTCTTAACGTAGAAGGAGTAAAGATGAGTTTCGTCACCTGTGATTTGTGCGACGACAACGCGGACCTGGTGTCCGTGGTCACCGGCCTTAACTGGTTCAGCTACGGGGGCCGCGGCGCCTTCGGCGGTGAAATCGTCACGGTGAAATGCTTCGAGGACAATTCCCGCGTCAAGGAACACCTGGGCACCGACGGTAAAGGCAAGGTGCTGGTGGTGGACGGCGGCGGCAGCCTGCGCAACGCCCTGATCGGCGACATGATCGCCGAGAACGCGGTGAAGAACGGCTGGGAAGGCGTGATCATCCACGGCGCCTGCCGCGATGTGGATGAACTGGCCAAGCTGGATATCGGCGTGCTGTCCCTGGGCTGCGTGCCGATCAAATCGGTGCGCCGGGACGAGGGCCAGCTGAACATCGACATCACCTTCGGCGGCGTGACGTTCCGCCCGGGCGAGTTCGTCTACGCCGACAACAACGGTGTGATCACCGCCCCCAAGGCCCTGATTTAAAGGGTCGCGGGCGGGTTTTTCGAAAATTTATAGTTTATTGACGTTTATCCCCGCCCGCCCGGTTGTCACACGGTTAACATCTGTCTGATGATAGCGGCGTCGAGCCGGTCCAGGCTCGGCGACATCAGGCAGCGGGGTTGTATACATGGAGCGTTTTCGTTGGTGGCCGATGCTGATGCTGTGGCTGGCCCTGGCGGCCTTGCCGCTTCCGGCGTCGGGGTTCTCTTTTGAGGATGTGATCGACAAGGCCAGGGCGCTGGCCGATGAATCCTACCAGGCACCGACGCCCATTCCCGCCTTTCTCCGCGAGCTTACCTACGAGCAGTACCAGGGCATTCGCTTCAAGCCGGAAAACAGCCTTTGGATCAAAAGCGACGCCCGCTTCCAGGTGATGCTGATGTCGCCGGGCCTGTACTTCAAGCATCCGGTGGTGCTCCACGAGGTGGATGCCGAGGGTGTCCGCCCGATCACCTACAACAAAACCGACTACAACTACACCAACGAAGAGCTGGCCAAGCGTATCCCCGCGGATCTCGGCCACGGCGGCTTCAAGCTCACCTATCCGTTGCAGGGCCCGGACAGCCGCAACCAGTTTCTGGTGTTCGCCGGCGCCAGCTACTTCCGCGCCGTCGGCCGTGACAACAGCTTCGGCTTATCCGCCCGGGGCGTGGCGGTGAACACCGGGCTGCCCTCCGGCGAGCAGTTTCCCTCGTTCACGGAATTCTGGCTGGTGCGCCCGGACGCCAAGTCGGAAACCATGACCGTGTATGCCTTGCTGGACGGCCGCAGCCTCACCGGAGCCTACCGGTTCGACGTGCGCACCGGCGATAACACCGTGATGGACGTGCAGGCCCGTCTGTTCATTCGCAGCGACATCGAGAAACTGGGCATCGCGCCGCTCACCAGCATGTTTTTCTACGGCGGCAACACCGCCCGTCCGCGCGGCGAGTGGCGGCCCCGGGTGCACGATTCCGGCGGCCTGCTGGTTCATAACGGGGTCAGCGGCGAGTGGCTGTGGCGGCCGCTGCTGAATCCGAAAAGCCTGAAACTGGACTATTTCCAGACCGAATCGGTGCAGGGCTTCGGCTTGATGCAGCGGCAGACCAACTTCGAGGATTTCCAGGATTACGGCGCCAACTATCATCGCCGCCCGAGTGCCTGGGTGAAGCCCAAGGGCGACTGGGGCAAGGGCAGGGTGGTGCTGGTGCAACTGCCCACCAACAACGAAACCAACGATAACATCGTGGCGTTCTGGACCCCGGATGAGCCGGTCCGCGAAGGCCAGTCGCTGTCGTTTGATTATTCCCTCAAGGTGGGCGGGCCGTCGGTGAGCGGCGGCGACCGGGCGCGCGCCGAGAGAACCTTCGTCGGCGACGGCAACCGGGTCGGCGGTGGCACCGTGGAGGGCGCCTACCGGGTGATCGTGGATTTCGCCGGCGGGCCGCTGAAGGATCTGTCCGCCGACGCGCCGGTGACCAGCGCCGTGACCGCCGGCGGCGACGCCGAAGTGATCGAGCATTTCGTTGAATTCCTCAGCCCGGTGAATCGCTGGCGGCTGTCGATTCTGGCGAAGCCGGCGGAGGGCCAGCCGCTGGCGTTGCGCGCCTTCCTCAAGAACGAGGAGGAGGCGGTTTCCGAAACCTGGTCCTATGACATCCCCGCCGACAACGACATTCTGGGCGAGGCCCGCTGATGCCGTATCACGAGGTGGAAGAGACACTGGCGCGGGCGCTCACCTATCTGCGCCTGTCCGGAATCAGGGTGACGCCGGAGGTGGCGCGGCGCGCGCTGCGGCTGGTGGACAGCGCCCTGGAAGAGGGGGAGCAGCGGCTGCTGGCCCGGGTGATGGAGCGGCTGCCGGACACCTTTCCCTTGCCGGAAGAGGCGCTGCCCCCGCAAACACCACCGCTGCACCACGCCAGCGTTCATTACGCGGATTCGCTATGAGCGGGGCCGGCGAGGCGGAATCGGTGCCCGACCTCACCGGCCGCTGGAAGGCGGTGGCGGTGATGCGCCGCACGGTGCTTACCCTGCTGGTGGTCGGCCAGACCCTGGCCGGTGTTTACGGCATGCTGTCGGTGCTGCCTTACCACGGCGGCGATCTGCTGGAACAAAGTATTCTGCTGTTGTTCGCGCTGCTGTTCGCCTGGATCTCGGTGGGCTTCTGGACCGCCATGCTGGGCTTCTACATGCGCCGCCGGGGCGGTGATCCGCAATCGCTGGCGCGCCGGCATGATGCCGCCACCCTGGCGGCCACACCCCTGGCCCGCACCGCGCTGGTGCTGCCGATCTACAACGAGCCGGTGGACCGCACCCTGGCCGGCCTGCGCGCCACGGTGGAATCCCTGCGTGCCAGCGGTCAGCTGGACCATTTCGATTTTTATATTCTTTCCGACAGCCGTGACGCGGACGTGTGGCTGGCGGAACGGGCCGGCTGGTACGCGCTGTGCCGGGAGCTGGGCCTGGAAGGCCGTCTGTTCTACCGGCACCGGCCGGTCAACCTGAACTTCAAAAGCGGCAACGTGGCCGATTTTCTGCGCCGCTGGGGCGCCGACTACCGCTACATGGTGGTGCTGGACGCGGACAGCGTGATGGGGGGCGACACCCTGGTGCGCATGGTGCGGCACATGGAGCTGGCGCCGCGCATCGGCATTCTGCAAAGCAGCCCCTCATTGATCAACGCCCGGTCCGCGTTCGCCCGTTTTCAGCAGTTCGCCAACCGCATCTACGGGCCCCTGTTCAGCACCGGCCTGGCCGCGCTGCAACTGGGTGAAGCGGCCTACTGGGGCCATAACGCCATTATCCGCACCGAGCCGTTCATGGCGCACTGCGGCCTGCGCCGCTTGTCCGGGTTCGGCCTGTTCAAAGGCTCGATCATGAGCCATGACTTCGTCGAGGCCGCCTATATGGGCCGCGCCGGCTACCAGGTGTGGATGGAGCCGGAGTTGCACGAGAGCTACGAAGAGTCGCCACCCACCCTGGTGGACGAGCTCACCCGTGACCGGCGCTGGACCAAAGGCAATATGCAGCACATCTGGCTGTTGTTCTTCGGCCGCCGCATCCGCTTCGCCCACCGCATGGCGTTTATCAACGGTATCCTTTCCTACCTGGCGTCGCCGGTGTGGTTCGTGTTTCTGGTGCTCACCAGCATCGAAGCCACGCGGTTGACGCTGTGGCCGATCGATTACTTCCCGGATCCGCAGAACAGCATGTTCCCGGTGTGGCCGGAATGGCATCCGCACTGGGCGGTGGCGATGATCCTGAGTACCTTTTTCCTGCTGTTTTTTCCGAAATTCCTGGCGGTGGCGGATGTGCTGCTCAGCGGTGGCCGGCGTCAGTTCGGCGGCTTCTGGAAGCTGCTGCTGTCGGTGTTTCTGGAACTGTTCGTGTCCATGCTGCTGGCGCCGATCCGCATGTTGGCGCACAGCCGCTATGTGCTGGAGGCGCTGTTCAACGTGTCGTTGCACTGGGGCGGCCAGAACCGCACCGATGAAACCGGCTGGCTCCAGGCGCTGATCAGCCAGGCACCGGGCACGCTGCTGGCCGCGGGCTGGGCGGCGCTGGCCCTGTGGCTGGATCCGATGTTCTTTTACTGGTCGCTGCCGGTGGCCTTGCCGCTGATCCTGGCGGCGCCCACTTCGGTCCTGCTGAGCCGGGTGGCGATCGGCCGGTGGCTGCGCGAGCGCGGTCTGCTGCTGACGCCGGAAGAGCAGCGCCTGATCCCGCTGGTGAGCACGGTGGCCGAGCCGGCGCCGCTCAACCCCACGCCGCTAAGCGCCTTCGAGGTGGCGGTGATCGATCCGCGCCTCAACCGTCTGCACCGGGCCCAGGCGCGCCACCGCCGGACCGTGGAGCCGGATACCCTGCGCCAGTGGGCGCAACGCTGCCTGGAGCAGGGGCCGGCCACGCTTAACCGCTTCCAGCTCAACGCGCTGGCCCGCGACGCGGACAGCCTCGCCTGGCTGCACCGCCAGGCCTGGCGCGCCACGCCGGACGGCTATTGGGGGCGCCGCATCGGCCAACTCGGGGTGGCCGTGCGCGAGGCCTGACGGTAGGCTTTATTAAAACGCTTCCAGGGAACGAAGCCATGTTGAATACATTACAGGTAAGGGATTACATGATCCGCGACCCTTTCTTGCTCTCCCCCTCCATGTCGGTCACCGACGCCATTGCCGTGTTGCTGGCCCAGGGTCTGGCCGGCGCGCCGGTGGTGGAACAGGGCCGGCTGGTGGGCATGTTCTCCGAATCCGACGGGTTGAAGGGCGCTCTGGACGCGGGCTATCACCAGACCGGCATCGGTCTGGTGGCCGACTATATGAGCCGTGAAGTGAACCGCCTCGACTGTCACGCCACGGTTCAGGAAGCGGCGGAGATGTTTCTTCGTAACCACCGCCGTTGCCTGCCGGTGGTGGACGGCCAGCGGCTGGTGGGGCAGCTGAGCCGCTGCGACATTCTGCGCGCCGTCTCCGCCCGGGCGGAGAGCGCGCCGCTGGAACACACAAGCAACTAAAACCAGGGGGGAACACCATGAACCAGCCTTATGCCGCGCCGGGGTCGGATCTGGAGACCGGATCAGAACGCCGTTATCAGCCTCGCTTATTCCAGGTAAAGGGCCGTCTCGGCAGAGTGCGCTACTTCGTCTATGCCCTCACCATTACCCTGATCGTTTACCTGGTATTCGCCGCCGTGGCGGCGGTCGCCGCGATCGCCGGGCCGCCCGCTTCGGAGCCCGGCGGCGTGATGTTCTCGGTGATGATGCTGGTGCTCGCGGTGGGTGGTGTGTTCGCGGCCGTGATGAGCATTATTTACGGCGTGCGCCGGCTGAATGATATGAACGTGAGCGGCTGGCTGATCCTGCTGATGTTCGTACCGCTGGCCAACGTCGTCATGGCACTGGCGATGCTGTTCGTTCCCGGCAGCGACGGCGATAACCGGTACGGCCCCGCGCCGACCCCCAACGGCGGTGGTTTGATCGCCGCTCTGGTGATCATGCTGCTGGTGATGGTGGGGTGGATCGGCATGATCAGCGCCGTGGCGCTGCCCGCGTATCAGGATTACGTGGAGCGCGCGCAAATGCACCAGATGCAGCGCTAAAAAAAGGGCCTCCGAATGGAGGCCCTTTTTTTTGATCGACGGTTTCGTCAGGAAACCGGGATCACTTACGGCAGCAGATGCTTCACCGCGTCGCGCTCTTCGGCCAGCTCGGTTTCGGTGGCGGTCATGCGCTCGCGGGAGAAGTCATTCACTTCCAGGCCCTGAACGATTTCCCAGTCGCCGTTTTTGCAAACGCACGGGTAGGAATAGATCAGACCTTCCTGGATGCCGTAGGAGCCGTCGCTGTAGATGCCCATGGACACCCAGTCGCCGTCGTCACTGCCCAGCGCCCAGCTGCGCATGTGGTCGACCGCGGCGTTGGCGGCGGACGCGGCGGAGGACGCGCCCCGTGCCTTGATGATGGCGGCGCCGCGCTGCTGCACGGTGGGGATGTAGTCGTTCTCGTACCAGTCCTGCTCGACCTGATCGATGGCGGGTTTGCCGTCCACTTCGCAGTGGTGCAGATCCGGGTACTGGGTGGAGGAGTGGTTGCCCCAGATGGTCATCTTCTTAACGTCGTTGATGCTCTTGCCCAGCTTGTTGCCCAGCTGCGCCATGGCGCGGTTGTGGTCCAGGCGGGTCATGGCGGTGAACTGACGCGGATCGATGTCCGGCGCGTTGCGCTGGGCGATCAGGGCGTTGGTGTTGGCCGGGTTGCCGACCACCAGCACCTTGATGTCGCGGCTGGCGACTTCGTTGATGGCCTGGCCCTGGGCGGAGAAGATCGCCGCGTTGGCTTCCAGCAGGTCCTTGCGCTCCATACCCGGACCGCGCGGACGGGCACCGACCAGCAGGGCGTAATCGGCGTCCTTGAACGCCACCTTGGCGTCGTCGGTCTGCACGATGCCGTCAACCAGCGGGAAGGCACAGTCTTCCAGCTCCATGGCCACGCCTTTCAGCGCTTCCAGGGCGGGGGTGATTTCGAGAAGCTGGAGGATGACCGGCTGATCTTTGCCGAGCATGTCGCCGGAGGCGATGCGGAACAGCAGGGAATAGCTGATCTGGCCAGCGGCGCCGGTGACAGCTACGCGTACGGGTGCTTTCATTAAAAATCTCCTTGGAATCGTCGGGAGAACTGAGGAGCCTCTGAATACGACCTTGGCTAGGAAGTGCGCATTCGGAGGTTCCCCGGGCCGCGCGCATTATAGAGTAGCTGATGGGCGAGCGCACGGATCGGTGCGGATCGGCGCCAAACCGGCGTCTCAGTGGCCGCCGCTGTCCCGGTAGCTCACCGGGGTGACGCCGAACCAGCGCTTGAAGGCGCGGTTGAAGGCGCTCTGTTCGGAATAGCCCAGATCCAGGGCGATCTGGTTCACCGAGCGGTTGCTGTGCAGCAGCCAGTCGCAGGCCAGCCGGCGCCGCTCTTCTTCCAGCAGGGTGGAAAAGTCCGCCTGTTCCGCGCGCAGCCGGCGGCGCAGGGTCCAGGGTTTGACGCCCAGGCGCTCGGCGATCGGTTCCAGCTGCGGCACGCCGTCCACCAGCCGCTGCTGGATTTCCAGGCGCACCTGCTCGAGCAGGTTGTCGCGGGCCCGGTACTGGGTCACCGCCCGCTGCATCCGCGAACGGGCGATGCGGTTCACCTCCGGATCGGCGTCACGCAGCGGCAGATCCAGCAGGGCTTCGTCGATGACCAGGGCGTTGCAGGGCTGGGAGAACGACACCGGGCAGCCGAACAGGCGCTGGTATTCGCCGCTGTCGCCGTGGGGCGGGTGCCGGAAGTGCACCGCCATGGGGTTTAGCTCGGCGCCCAGAATCCAGCGGCCGAACACCACCGCGCCGGCGTAGAAGGCGTCCACCCGGTGCGGCGAGGTGGGCAGGTCCTCGAAGGGGGTATCGAGGATCAGCCAGAGTTCATTATCGTGCCACTCGAAGCGCAGGTCGGCGAATTCGGTGGTCACCCGCGCGAACGGGATCATCAGTTCGATGGCGTCGCGCAGGGTGGCGCTGGACATGCTGGCGTAGCCCAGCTCGCCCATGAAGCGTGGCCGGATGCATTCGCCCATGTGCAGCCCGAACAAGGGGTCGCCGCTGCCTTCCAGGGCCAGTTCGAACAGTCGGTTTTCGACCTTCAACGGCACCCGGGCCCGGGGCGATTCCAGCTCCGCCTCGCTCACCCCCAGACGCACCAGGGCATCGCTGAGGTCCACGCCCGAGTGCAACGCGGCGTCGAGCAGGTACTCGATCCAGAACGAGGCCACGGTCAGTGAATGCAGGGAAGGCGGATGGGAATCAGACATAGCGGAAGTCAACGTGATTGACGCCGACCAGTCAATGACGGGAAAGCGACCGGGCCGGCACGGCCCGGTCAGGCAGGATCATTTCGCTTTTTGTTCGCGGGCCAGTTTATTGACCTTGCGGTTGATGCGGTCGAGCTTTTTGTTGAGGGCGTCCATTTCGTCCCGGGTGGGCAGGCCGAGGGTGTGGGCCAGGCGCGCGCGCCACTGTTCCGCGTCGCCGCTCTTGCCGGTTTTGGCCCGCAGGGATTCGCCGCTTTTGATCAGCTCCTGAAAGAATTCGTTACCGGATTCGCTGAGCCGGGTCACCGCGCCCTGGGCCGCTTTGCTAAGCTTGTCCGCCGTGGCGCTGATTTCCGTGCTTAAATCGGACAGCTTCGCGTTCAGGGTGGTGGCCGGGTATTCGGTGTTTGCTTGTGCGTCGCTCATGAGTAAGGGTCTCCTTATCCAACATCAGTGACGCCGATGGTAAGCAACCCGGCGTTTTGGGTATCTTTTGTTGTCCGACAATTAAACAACGTGTTCCGCCGAGACGGGACACATCGGGAGAGAGTGCATGAAGGTAGAGCTTCCCCAGGGTGGGTATCAGGGCCTCGCCGGCGACGGCGTGGTGGAATTCCGGGGCGTGCCGTTCGCGCTGCCGCCGGTGGGCGAGTTGCGGTTCAAGGCGCCCCGGCCGTTGCCGGACAGCGACCGGAGCGTTAACGCGGACCGCTATCCGTTGCCGTCGCTGCAGGTCAAGAACCCGCTGATGGGCGTGGAGGACTCCGGGGAAGACTGCCTGTACCTGAATATCTGGGTGCCGGAGGGGGAGGGACCCTTCCCGGTGATGCTCTGGTACCACGGTGGCGGCTACATCGCCGGCTCGGTGTCCCAGCCGCTGTATAACGGCGCCGCGCTGGCGGCCAGCCAGAAGGTGGTGGTGGTGCACGCCGCCTACCGGTTGGGCGCCCACGGGTTCGCCGACTTCGCCGCCATCGCCCCGGAGCTGGAGGCGGACAGCAACCTGGGCCTGCGCGACCAGGTGGCGGCGCTGGAATGGGTCAACCGGCACATCGAAGCGTTCGGCGGCCGGCCCGACCGGGTCACCCTGTTCGGCGAATCCGCCGGCGGCTTCAGTGTCGCCACCCTGATGGCCACGCCCCGCGCCCGGCCCCTGTTCCAGGGCGCCATCGTCCAATCCGGCGCCGGCGACTTCGCGCTCGCCCCGGAAGAGGTGGCCAAGGTCACAAGCGCCTTCGTGGAGGCGTTGCCGGGCGAGGGCAGCGCCGCCGACAAGCTCCGGCAGGCCGACCCGAAAGCCTGGATCGCCGCCCAGAATCAGGCCCTGCGCACCCTGGTGAAACGTGGCCTGCGCGACACCACGCCGCAGTTCGCGATGAATTTCCAGCCGATGGTGGACGGCGACCTGCTGCCACGCCTGCCGGTGGACGCCATTGCCGACGGCGAGGCCCGCGATATCGCCCTGATGGCCAGCGTCTGCCGCGACGAATACCACTTCTTCCAGTACGCCGGGCCGATGGCGGGCTTCCCCTCGGTGGAGGAATTGCGCCGCTTCGACGAGGCGGAAATCCTGCGCCGCTTCCAGCGCGCGCTGCCGCAGCACGGCCAGCAGGCGCTCAGCTACTACCAGCGCACCGTCACGCCGGACCCGCAGCGCAGCAACATGGACTGGTTCTCGGCCATGGAGACCGACCGCCTGTTCCGCGTGCCCACCCTGCGGCTGCTCGATGCCCAGGCCGCCCACCGGGACGACACCCGCGGCTTCCAGTTCACCTGGACCAGCCAGCAGTTCGGCGTGCCCATGGGCGCCTGCCACGTGATCGACGTGCCGTTCGTGTTCGGCGTCACCGACACCCCGGCGGGCATGTTCTTCACCGGCGGCGGCGAGCCGGCCCGCGCTCTGGCGGCCGAGGTGCAGAAAGTCTGGGGGGATTTCGCCCACGGTCGGGCGGTGCAGGGCCCGGCCTGGAAGGACACCCGCCGGGTGCGCCAGTTCGGTCCCGGCGACGCGGAAGCCGCCTTGCTGGACGCGGACGGCGAAGCCCTGTGGGCCGACATCATTCCCGTGCCGGGGACTGCAAAACCGGGCCAGGGCGCGTAAAATAGCGGCCCTGTCACCCCTCAGGAGTACCCCGATGTCCGTGGCCGAGGCCATTGAAAGCAAAGTGCGCGACGCCCTGCCGGTCGCGCACCTGGAACTGGAAAACGAAAGCCACCGGCACAATGTGCCGGCCAACTCGGAAACCCACTTCAAGCTGGTGCTGGTGTCCGACGCCTTCCAGGGCCAGATGCCGGTGCGGCGCCACCAGGCCGTCTACCAGGCGCTGGCCGAGGAGATGAAAGGGCCGGTGCACGCGCTCGCCCTGCATCTTTTCACGCCGGAGGAATGGCGTGCCCAGGGCGGTGACGTGGCTGACTCCCCGGACTGCCGGGGCGGCGACGGCCAGGCCAAGGAGAAGGCGCGATGAGTCCCGCCCCGCACCACGGCGAGGGGCCCATCGTGGTGGCGGCCTTGTACCGCTTTACCCGCCTCGACGACTACCAGAGCCTGCGCGAGCCGCTGCTGGCGGCCATGCTTGAGCGTGACGTGCGCGGCACCCTGTTGCTGGCCCACGAAGGCATCAACGGCACCATCTCCGGCGCCCGCGACGATGTCGACGCGATCGTCGGCTGGCTGCGCGCGGACCCCCGTTTCCAGGACATGGAATACAAGGAGTCCTTCGCCGCCGAGCACCCCTTCCTGCGCACCAAGGTGAAACTCAAGAAAGAGATCGTCACCATGGGCGTGGAGGACCTCGACCCCAACGCCAACCGCGGCACCTACCTGGAAGCCGAGGAGTGGAACCGGGTGATCGCCGATCCGGAAACCCTGGTGATCGATACCCGCAACGACTACGAGTACGAAGTGGGCACCTTCCAGGGCGCGGTCAACCCCAACACCAAGGCGTTCCGCGAATTCCCGGAGTACGTGAAGCAGCACCTGGACCCCGCCAGGCACAAGAAAGTGGCGATGTTCTGCACCGGCGGTATTCGCTGCGAGAAGTCCACCGCCTACCTGCGCGAGCAGGGCTTCGAGGAGGTCTACCACCTCAAGGGCGGCATTCTGAAGTACCTGGAGGAAACGCCGCCGGAGGCGTCGCTGTGGCAGGGCGAATGTTTCGTGTTCGACGAGCGCGTCACCGTGGACCAGGCACTGCGGCCGGGCGGCTATGATCAGTGTCACGCCTGCCGGCGACCGATCAGCGAGGACGACAAGGCCTCGCCGCTGTACCGGAAGGGGGTGTCCTGCCCGCGTTGTTACCACGAATCGTCGGCGGAGCAGAAAGCCCGCTTCGCCGAGCGTCAGAAGCAGATCGAGCTGGCCCGCCAGCGGGGCACCCGGCATCTGGGTGTCGATCAGCACGCTGATAGCGATCCTTCCCCGGACTGAGTCGCCCTGCTGTCTTGGCGGCTCCGTAGCCCGGTTCGGTCTCGGTGCTTGGGTCCAGGACCCGCCGTGAATCCATCCCTGGAGGCTTGTGTTCGGCTCCCTGACTCACACAGTCCTGGACACCGGGCACCGAGACCGAACCTCCCGTATGGAGCCAGCCGCCGAGCTTTGCCGAAAGGTTCAGCGTCAGCGATGACCCGTAGCG
>NZ_CAXPXK010000056.1:0-20879 GCF_964221125.1 Alloalcanivorax sp. | reverse complement strand
AGGGCGGCATGACCTTCATGCGGCTGGCGCTCAAGTACCCGGAGCGGGTGCGCGCCCTGGTGCTGCTGGACACCTCCGCGGACCCGGAAGACGCCGACCTGCTGCCGGTGCACCGCCAGCAGCAGTCGCGGTTCGCCCATGGCAGCGACGCCGAACGCGACGAGGTGGTCACGCGCATGCAGAAATTCCTGTACGCCAAACCCTGGCGCGACGCCAACCCGGACGGGGTGGCCCACGAGAAGGCCCTGATCCTCGCCCACGACCGCCACGGCATCGAGCTGGCGCTGGAGAACGTCTTTACCCGTGACGACATCAGCGGGGATATCAGCGCGATCAGTGCGCCTACTTTAGTGATCGTCGGCGAACTGGACCGGGCAACGCCGCCGGAAAAAGCGCAGCGCATCGTCGGCGCCATCCCCGGGGCGCGGCTGGTCACGGTGGCCGATTCCGGGCACCATTCGCCGATAGAAAACCCCGAAGCGGTGAACCGGGCGCTGTCCGATTTCCTCGCCACGCTGTGATCCGGGGTCCACGCACGCGACAAGGATAATGCCATGAGTACCCGTTCCAATATTCTCATCACCGGCGCCAGCTCCGGTCTGGGCGCCGGCATGGCGCGGTTGTTCGCCGCCCGGGGCCGCAACCTGGCCCTGTGCGCGCGGCGCACCGACAAGCTGGACGCCCTGAAAGCGGAACTGGAACAGGCCCACCCGGGCATCACCGTGCTGGTCAAACCGCTGGACGTGAACCACTACGATCAGGTGTTCGACGTATTCCGTGCGTTCCGCACCGAGCTGGGCAGCCTGGACCGGATCATCGTCAACGCCGGCATGGGCAAGGGCCAGCCGCTGGGCACCGGCTATTTCCACGCCAACCGGCAGACCGCGGAGACCAACTTCGTCGCCGCCCTGGCCCAGTGCGAGGCGGCCATGGAGATCTTCCGGGCCCAGAACAACGGCCATCTGGTGGTGATCTCCTCGATGAGCGCGGTGCGCGGCATGCGCAAGAACATCAACACCTACGCCGCCACCAAGGCGGGCGTGGCCAGCCTGGCGGAAGGGCTGCGCATGGAGATGATCGGCAAGCCGATCACCGTGAGCACCCTCTACCCGGGCTACATCCGTTCGGAGATCAACGAGAAAGTGGAAAAGGCGCCGTTCATGGTGGACACCGAGACCGGCTGCAAGGCGCTGGTCCGCGCCATCGAGAAAGAACCCGCCAAGGCCTACGTGCCGTCCTGGCCCTGGGCGCCGCTGGGCTTCGCCATGAAGGTCCTGCCGCTGTCCCTGGTCAAGAAAATGACCTAGGGCCTGTTCACACTAGTCCAGCGGCCCCGGGTTCTTGCGCCGCTTGGGCTTGGCGAAACCGCCCTGGGTATCCGGCGCCGGCGATGGCGCCTGGCGCTTGCGCGCCGCCTTCTTCTTCGCCGCCGGCTTCTTGCCGGCCGCCTTGGCCGACTGGGCCAGCGCCTTCTTGTTCAGCTTCTTATGCTTGCTGCCCACCGCCTTGCCGGAGCGCTTGCGCTCCTTGGGGCCCAGGTAGCGGCCGCGCAGCGCCTCCACCACCCGGAACTCGAACTCCTGGCGCAAATAGCGCTGGATGCTCGCCATCAGATTCCATTCGAAACTTTCCACCAGCGAGATCGCCGCGCCCTCGCCGTCGCCGCGCCCGGTGCGGCCGATGCGGTGCAGATAGTCGTCGCCGCTGCGCGGCATATCGAAGTTGATCACCAGCTCCAGGCCGTCCACATCCAGCCCCCGGGCCGCCACGTCGGTGGCCACCAGCACCGTCACCGCGCCGCTGTTCAGCCGTTCCAGCGCCAGCTTGCGGTCCTTGGTGTCCTTGTCGCCGTGCAGCACGAACACCTTGTGGGCGGTGGAGCGCAACACTCCGCCGAGGCGGTCGGCGGTGGCCTTGGTGTTGGTGAACACGATCGCCTTGCGGTGGGGCTCATGGGCAAGCAGCCACTGCACCAGGCGCTCCTTGTGGGAGCGGTCGTCGGCGGTGATGATCTGCTGGCGCACCTGCTGGTTGAGCTCGCGCACGCTGTCGAGCATCAGCGACTCGGGCTCGCGCAGCACCCGCGCCACCATGGCGTCCATGGCCGCGCCGCCCGGCGTGGCGGAGAACAACAGCGTCTGCCGGGCCGGGTTGCAGGCCGCCGCCAGACGCAGCACGTCGTCGCTGAAGCCCATGTCGAGCATGCGGTCCGATTCGTCCAGCACCAGCACCTTGAGTTCGGACAACGCCAGATTGTCCGCTTCCAGATGCTCGATCAGCCGGCCCGGCGTGCCCACCAGCACCTCGGGGTTCTTGCGGATGCGCGCCGCCTGCACCTTGAAGTCCTCGCCGCCGGTGACCGCTTCCGCCTTGATAAAGGTGAAGCGCGACAGCGCCTGCACCTGCTTGAGCGTCTGCCGGGCCAGCTCCCGGGTAGGCGCCAGCACCAGCGCCCGGGTGCCGATGCCCCGGTCCTTCTCTTCCAGCAGCCGCTGCAGCATGGGCAGCACGAAGGCGGCGGTCTTGCCGGTGCCGGTCCGCGCCACCACGCGCAGATCCCGACCCGCCAGAGCGGGGGGAATAGCCGCCGTTTGCACCGCCGTGGGCTCACTCAGCGACAGCTCTTCCAGGGCGCGCAATAAACGTTCATGGAGATTCAGATCAGCAAACACAGACAATACTCGGTGATGACTTGTAGGAGCGGGCCCGGCCCGCGAAAGGGAGCGCCGCTCCCGGCAGGATACCAGAGACTTGTTTCACCGATACAAAAAAGGGCGCCCGAAGGCGCCCTGTAGGTTGGTGCAAGACAGATTGGAGAGACAGAATCAGCTCTTCACGAACTCCGGGTACGCTTCCATACCGCAGTCCACGATATCCATGCCTTCGTACTCGTCCTCTTCGGAGACGCGGATGCCGAAGATCGCCTTGAGGATGGCCCACACGATCAGGCTGGCCACGAACACCCATACGAAGATGGTCAGGGCGCCGATCAGCTGGCCGGAGAAGCTGGAACCGTCGTTGGTGATCGGCACCAGCATCAGGCCCAGGAAGCCGACCACACCGTGCACGGAGATGGCACCGACCGGATCGTCGATCTTCAGCTTGTCCAGGGTCACGATGCTGAACACCACCAGCACGCCACCGATCGCGCCGAACAGGGTGGCGGTCAGAGCGGTCGGGGTGGACGGCTCGGCGGTAATGGTCACCAGGCCGGCCAGGGCGCCGTTGAGCAGCATGGTCAGGTCGGCCTTGCCGAACAGGAAGCGGCCCACGATCAGCGCGGCAACGGCACCACCGGCGGCGGCGGTGTTGGTGTTCAGGAACACCATGGCCACGGAGTGCGCGCTGGCGGCGTCGCCGAGCTTCAGCACGGAACCGCCGTTGAAGCCGAACCAGCCCATCCACAGGATGAAGGTACCCAGGGTCGCCAGCGGCAGGTTGGCACCGGGGATGGCGTGGATCTCGCCGTTCGGGCCGTACTTGCCTTTACGGGCGCCCAGCAGCAGCACACCGGCCAGGGCGGCGGCCGCACCGGCCATGTGCACGATGCCGGAACCGGCGAAGTCGGAGAAGCCCAGATCACCCAGGTTGTACATGCCGAACACGTCGACGCCGCCCCAGGTCCAGGCGCCTTCCATCGGGTAGATGAAACCGGTCATGACCACCGCGAACGCCAGGAAGGCCCACAGCTTCATACGCTCGGCCACGGCACCGGAAACGATGGACATGGCGGTGGCGACGAACACTACCTGGAAGAAGAAGTCGGACGCGCCGGAGTAGACCGAGCCGCCGTCAAAACCCGCTTCCGCGGAGTCCGCCAGCACACCGGCCAGATCAAAGGCTTCAATGCCGTTCAGGAAGATGCCGCCGCCGTACATGATCGAATAACCGCAGACCAGGTACATCAGGCAGGCGATGGCGAACAGCGCCACGTTCTTGGTGAGAATTTCGGTGGTGTTTTTAGCACGCACCAGGCCGGCTTCGAGCATCGCGAAGCCCGCCGCCATCCACATTACCAGTGCGCCACACACCAGAAAATAAAAGGTGTCGATGGCGTACTGAAGTTCAAAGATTTGATTTTCCACGTTGCAACCCTCCGAGAATTGGAAGCGTGTTCAGGACCTTGGCATGGGTCGTGTTACACATTTCTCTAAACGTAAGCTTCTAAACTTTAGATCGCGTCCTCGCCGGTCTCGCCGGTACGGATGCGGATGGCCTGCTCCAGGGTGGTGACAAAGATCTTGCCGTCACCGATTTTCCCGGTATTGGCCGCTTTGGTGATCGCTTCGATAACCTGATCCAGGCTGGCCTCCGCGATGGCCACTTCGATTTTTACCTTGGGCAGGAAATCGACCACGTATTCCGCGCCGCGATACAGCTCGGTGTGACCCTTTTGACGTCCGAAGCCTTTCACCTCGGTAACGGTGATGCCCTGAACGCCGATCTCGGACAGTGCTTCACGCACGTCGTCCAATTTGAACGGCTTGATGATGGCTGTAACCAGTTTCATTTCTATCTCCTTCAAACGCTTATAACGCGTCCGTTAACGTCCGTTGGGTTTCAGGCCCCTCTTTGGTTCCCGATCCATCCACTCGCGCGAACGCTCTAGCCCGTTAGCTGCACGACCCATGCCAATTTTTAAAAGTCACGCATTTTCAGAGGGTTAGAACTGCAACCCCGGGGTGTTCCGGGGTCGGTTGCGGCAATATAGTGCACCATCGCGGGGCACTTCCCAAAATGGTGCACGCCGTTACGGTGCTCTTGAGACGCCCCATAACATCAAGGGCGGTGGTACCATCGCACCCTGACCCGCCCGTGTTGCAAATAGTGGAGCCTGTGGCCATGCAAAGCCAAGCCTTTCTCGATCGTTTGATGAGCGACATCAGCCGCCATCTGCCCGGAGACCTGGGGCAATTGCGTCAGGAGGTGGAGCACAGCGTGCGCGCCGTGCTCAATGAGACGCTGACCCGGCTGGATCTGATCAGCCGTGAGGAATTCGAGATTCAGCAGCAGGTGCTGGAGCGCACCCGCGCCCGGCTGGAATCTCTGGAGAAGGAAGTGGCGGCGCTGGAAAGCGCCGCCGGAGAGAAGTCGTAGAAGAAACCCGCGGCGAGGGTTTCAGAACGTCCAGCCGAAACGGATCTGGCCGCCGTGATCGGCACGGCCGTCACCGGTCTCGCCCTGATAGCCCAGGTTAAGGGTGGCGCGCGGCGCCAGCAGCCAGGTGAGGCCGGCTTCCATCACCAGGGTGTCCTCGGCCAGCGGCGCCCCTTCGACGGTGAAGGCGTCACCGCCGGCGAAGCGCAGGGATGTTTCCGGCGTGGTGTCTCCAAACGCATGGCGCCAGCCTAAAGAGCTGTACAGACGCGTGGCCGGATTGCCGGGCAAGGTGACGAAGGCACGCGTGCCCAGGGTGGTGAAGGTGGTGTCCAGGCTGTCCCGGTCACCCTGCAGGGCGGCGTCGCCGCCACGCTCATCGCCGTCACCCAGGGTCACCCGCACCTGGGCCAGCCGCGCGAAGGGCTCCACGCCCCGCTCCACGCCGAAGCGGCGGGCGCCTTCAATGAACGCCTGCCAGGTGTCCGCCTTGCGGTCACTGGTGAGGGTCTCGTCCATGGCGCCCACCACGGCCCGGCGGCGGCCGTCGATCCGCTGGTGGCTGTAGAAGGCGCCCCCACGCAGGGCGCCGGCGCCCAGACGCCGCTCACCGAAGACACCGGCATGAACGCTGTCGATATCGGCACGGCCACGCTGTTCGGCGAGCGCCAGATTGGTTCGGCCGTAGCCCACCAGCATGCCGGCGCGTCCGCCGTCGGCGAACAACCGATCCACGCCCAGCAAGGCACCGTGCGTGTCCCGGTCCCGATGGGCCGTGCCTGAATCCCCGTCGGTGCCGCCTTTATTACCGTAGCCACTCACCCAGGCGGTAACGCCTTCGCCGCGCGCCAGTGTGGTGGCGGCGGCCCGGTCCTCGTCACGGAAACGGGCCATGGCGGCGTCGCGCAGCAGTTGGCTGTCCTCCGCCAGCGCGCCCAGGGCGCTGGCGTGCAGTTCACCGGACAAGCTGTCGTAGGCGGCGGCGAGCGCGCGGGGGGAGACCGTCTGCATCGCCACTTCATCATGCAGCGCCTGACCGGCGCCGAGACTTTCCACACCGCTCGCCGCGGCACGCTGATTGGGCGTGCGGGCGAGGGCGGCGAACCGCACGTCGTTGCGGCGCAGTTCCAGATCCACGTTATTGGTGTCGTAGAGCAGGCTGGCGTCCAGGAACAGGTAGTCGGAATCGGCGGCGTCGAAACGGCCGCTCAAACCACCGTCGGCGGTGAGAATGCGGTAGCGGCTGATCGGCCGGTATTCACCGGCCTCGCCCACATGCACCACGGAACCGTCCAGGGTGGCGACACCGGTAACCCGCACATGGTCCGCGGCACTGCCGGTGGGGTCGACTTCCACTTCAAACTCGGCCCCGTCCTGAAACTGCAGGTCGCCATTGACGGTCAGGGCGCCGATCGAATTGCCCGGCGCCAGGGCCGCGCCGTCGTGAATCACCGTGCTGCCCACGCTGCCGCTGCCCTGCAAGCGGGCGCCGTCGTACACGTCCAGGGTGCCGGCCAGGGCGCCGTCCACCGACAACACCCCGGCGTTCACCTGGTGATGGCCGTTAAAACCGGCGGCGTCGCCGGTGAGCGACAAGGTGCCGCTGCCGATCATGTCCAGGGCGCCGCTGCCGGCGCTGATATTGCCGCTGAACACCGTATCGCCGGCGCCGTCCACGGTGAGCAGGAAATCGTTCAGCTCCAGGTCGCCGGTGAAAGCGGCGGTACCGGCGCCCGCCAGCAGTGTCGTGTCGGTGTTCTGCACGATGTCGTTGCCCAGGGTCACGTCACCCCGGGTCGCCAGGGTGCCGCCGTCCAGCTCCAGGGTGCCGTCACCCAGGGCCTGGTCCGCGGCCAGCGTCAGAGTGCCGCCGGTAAGCCGGGAGGTGCCGGTAAAGCCCGCCGATTCACCGTTCAGAACAGTGTCGCCGGCGCGGTGCTCGATCAGCCCGTCGCCGTTGAACACCGGCAGAAACTGATAGTCCTGACTGGTGTGGTTGAAGACCAGCGTGCCGTCGCCGGCGCCGAAACGGACCTCCTCGACGTCCAGCACGCCGGCGTCGGTGGCGCCGGTCTCACCGCCCAGGTATAGCGTGCCCTTGGAGCCCGCCATACCGGCAATCGCCACCAGGGAGGGCGCGCTTTCGCCGGGCGTGATGCGCACGGTGGCACCGTCGGCCACGGTGGCCAGCCCCTCGCCGGCATAGCCGACGTATAAATAGTGGCTGCCGGACCAGAGCGTATCGGCACCGGTCATATGGAGTTCACCGCTGGCGGTGGTTTCCCAGCCCAGCAGGCCCTGGGCGGTCTCCATGCTGGCGCCGTTGCTCAACGTCATCAGGCCCTGACCGTCCTGCCCCACCGCGGTGTAGTTGGTGCTGCTCAGATGGCCGCCGTTGAGGTTGATCCGACCGGAGCCGGTTTGATAGCGCCCGAGCACCACATAGGCGTCGGAATGCACGCTGGCGTCGAGGATGGTCAGGTCGCCCTGGCCGCGCTGACCGGCGGTAAGCGTGGCGGCGATGCTCCAATCGGTGTCCTGGCCTTCCACCAGAACGGTGCCCAGGCTCCCTTCGTTCTGGCCCAGACCGGTGGCGTTGGACACCACGGTGGCGCCGTCGGCGAAGTGCACATGGGCGATGCCGTCAGCACCGTACACCTGTCCGCCGGCGCTGGTGAACAGGGTCTCTGGGCCGCTGACGGAGAGGGCCCCCTCAGCATCGGCGAAGTTGCCGACCACGGTAAAGCCCGCGTCGACTTCAGCGCCGTCGGCGACGTTGAGCATGCCGGTACTATTGAAGCCGACGAAAAGGTGGCCGCCGGTTGTCCAGGGGTCGGGGCGGTCACCGGGCAGATTCACCACCTGGCCGTTATCGATGACATGGTCCGCCGGTGCACCCACCGAGGACCCCGCGGCTAGCAGTCCGCACGCCAAAAGCATGACGCGCCCCGAGCCCGCGACCGGGCGGAAAGCGTAAGAAGATTTCATTTTTTGTTCCCCACAACAAAAATAAAGCGTCAGGCGCCCTGGTCAGGCGCCTTATTTTTTTGCAAACCAGTTCACAAAACGAATTTGCATTATTGCCTTGGATTCTGAGCGGTAAAATAAGAATATTTACTTAGCTTTTGCCTCGGAAAACCGGTCGCTTACTTCAAGCAGCGCCATCGGCGCACGCGGATCAAGGGCGGCGGCGTACATCGCCCGCCCGGTCCGCCGCTTATGCTCGGCTCATGTCTATTGCCCTGCTACACAGCCGTGCCACCCTGGGGATCCGCGCCGTACCGGTGCGCGTCGAAATCCATCTGGGTCCGGGCCTGCCGGGCTTCACCATGGTGGGCCTGCCCGATACCGCCGTGCGCGAGAGCAAGGACCGGGTACGCTCGGCGCTGATCAACGGCGGCTTCCGCATTCCGCAGCAACGCATCACCGTCAATCTGGCGCCGGCGGACCTGCCCAAGGACGGCGGCCGTTTCGATCTGCCGATCGCGGTGGGCATCCTGCGCGCCAGCGGCCAGCTGGGGCGGGTGGAATTGAAGGACATGGAATGGATCGGTGAGCTGGCCCTGTCCGGGGCGCTGAGCCCGGTGCCGGCGATCCTGCCCGGCGCCCTGGCGGCGGCCCGCGCCGGGCATACTCTGGTGGTGCCGGCGGGCAACGGCGACGAAGCCGCCCTGGCCGGCGCCGACACCCTGGCGGTGAACAGCCTCACCGAGCTGTGCGCGCACCTGAAAGGGGACATCCGGCTGCCGCGCCACACCGCCCCGCCGCCGCCCGGCGACGACGCCGGGCAGAGCCCCTGCCTGTCGCAGATCCGTGGCCAGCCGGCGGCCAAGCGGGTGCTGGAGATCGCCGCCGCCGGCGGCCATTCCCTGCTGATGGGCGGGCCGCCCGGCGCCGGCAAAAGCATGCTGGCGTCACGCCTGCCCGGCCTGTTGCCGCCCCTGGAGCGGGACCAGGCCCTGGAGGTGGCGGCGATCCATTCCCTGCGCCAGGCCCGGCCGGCGACCGCCTTTCTGCAGCCGCCCTACCGGGCGCCGCACCACACCGCGTCCGCCCCGGCGCTGGTGGGCGGTGGCGGACGGCCCCGGCCCGGCGAAATCTCCCTGGCCCATGAGGGGGTACTGTTTCTGGATGAATTACCGGAATTCCAGGCCCGGGTGCTGGAGGTACTGCGCGAGCCCCTGGAAACCGGCGAGGTGCACATCGCCCGGGCCGCTCAGCAGGTGTCGTTCCCTGCCCGTTTTCAGCTGGTGGCGGCGATGAACCCCTGCCCCTGCGGCTACCTGGGTGATCCGGAAAAGGGCTGCGGCTATGAATGCGAGAAGGCGAAGCGCTATCAGCGGCGCCTGTCCGGGCCACTGATGGACCGCATCGACCTGCATCTGGAAGTGCCGGCGGTGTCGCCGGACACCCTGCTGGGCGACGCGGACGGCGAGCCCAGCCGGGTGGTCCGGGCACGGGTGCTCGCCGCCCGGGCACGTCAGATGCATCGTCAGGGCTGCCTGAACAGGGACCTCGATGCGGATGGGTTGATGGCGTCGCTGGGCCCGCACAAACCGTGGCTCACCGGCGTCATGGAGCGCCTGGAACTGTCCGCCCGGGCGCTCCACCGCAGTCTGCGCGTGGCCCGCACCATCGCCGACCTGGCCCACCGGGAGAAGGTGGGCCGGGAGCATCTGCGCGAGGCACTGAGCTACCGCCAGAACCTGCTCAACCCCTGACCGGCGTTAAAGCGTGTTGCACAGATGGGCGCCGTCCACCGGGATCGCCGCGCCGCTCATGTAGCTGGAGGCGTCGGAGGCGAGCAGCAACAGCGGCCCCACCAGTTCGTCGATCTGGCCCAGGCGGCGGTAAGGGATGCGCTTGATCAGCTTCTCGCCGTGGGGGCCCTGGAAGAATTCCCGGTTGATGTCGGTTTCCACATAGCCGGGGCAGATGGCGTTGCAGCGGATATTGTGGCGCGCGTAATCCAGGGCGATGGACTGGGTGAACTGAACCACCGCCGCCTTGGCCACGGTGTAGGGTGCGAGCATGGCGCCCACGCGCAGGCCGAGGATCGAGGCGATGTTGATGATGTTGCCGGGGCGGCCGTCGCGGCGCCATTGCTGGATGGCGAACTTGCTCACCGCCCAGACGCCGTTCAGGTTGGTGTCCACCACCGCGCTCCAGTCTTCTTCGCTCAGGGTGTCGGTGGCTCCGTCGCGGCTGATGCCGGCGTTATTGACCACCACATCCAGGGCCGGCATGCGCTCGAAGGCGGCCTCCACGCTGGCGTGGTCGGCCACGTCCATGGGCACCACCACCGCGTCCCGGCCCAGGGCGCGCACCGCGCCGGCGGTTTCTTCCAGCTTTTCCACGCGCCGCGCGGCGAGCACCAGGTCGGCGCCCTGTTCCGCCAGCACCCGCGCGAAGTGGGCGCCGAAGCCGCTGGACGCCCCCGTGATCAGAATACGTTTGCCGCTGACGTCGAATCGGTTCTCGCTCATGGGGGTCTCTTTATCAGGTGGAGGAATAGGAAAGAAGAGCAAAACCCTAACGCCGGGCGGGGCCGCGCTCAAGCGCCCACGGCGCGCACCGGCGGCGGTTGGGTAAGCGGATGTGTCGGTTCAGCCGTTCTGGTAGAAGCTGGGCGGGTGGCCGGTCCAGCGCCGGAAGGCGCGGGTGAAATTGCTGGGGTCGGCGTAGCCGAGCAGGTCGGCCACTTTCTGCACCGGCAGGTTGGCCTGCAGGTAGCGCACCGCCCGGGCCATGCGCACCTCTTCCAGCAGGTGCCGGTAGCTGACCCCCACCGCCGCCAGGTAGCGCCGCAGGGTGCGGGAGGTGAGATGGAAGCTGGCCGCCAGCTGGTCCAGGCTGGGCAGCATGCCCTCCGCCTGCATCAGCCGGGCACGCACCCGCGAGGCCCAGTCCACGTCCGCCTCCAGGCGCTGCAGTTCCTCTTCGCATTTGTGCGCGGCCATGCGCCGGGACGCCGGGTCGGAGAGCGGAAACGCCACCTTCATCAGCCGTGCCGGGAAGCGCAGCGCCGCCACTTCACGGCCGAACACCACCGGCATGCCGAGCACTTCGGCGTAACGCTCCGCATGGGGCGGCGGCGCGTAGGGCAGTTCCAGGGTGGCGTCCTGCAGGCGGTCATCGAGCAAATAGCGCAGCCCGCCCACCAGCGCGGCGGTGACCACTTCCAGATAGGGCTCGCGGATATCGCCCAGGTCGTAGGGTTCCGCCAGGCAAAACCGGACCCAGCGGCCCTCCAGGCTCAGACGCGGCAGGCACAGGCGGGTGCGGGTGCGGAAATAGCGCTCCAGCAGTTCCAGCGCTTCGCCCAGGTCGGCGCTGCTGATCGCCGCGTAGCCGAGCAGCCCGTGGGCGGTGACGGTGAGCTGGCGGCCCAGCGCCAGGCCGATGGCCGGGTCGCCGCTGAGGTCCCGGGCGCCCGCCATGACCCGCTGGAACTGCTCGAAGCGCAGTGCCGGCTCGGCGCTGTACACCTCCGCCTGGGTCAGGCCCACATGCGCCAGCAGCCGGTCCGTGTCGAGACCGAACTCATGGACCAGCTCCACCAGATTACGGACATAGTTGACCGGAATCGGGGTGCGGTCGCCGGCGAGGCTGGGGAGATCCGCGATCTGTACGCTCATGGCCAAGAGAATACACCTGTTCGCGGCTTTGTCCGAAAATGACAGGTCACTGTCCGGCGCGGCCCTTCGCCGTCGACAGGGGCACGGTGAGAATAGCGGCGCTGTGACATCCACCCGTTGCCATTCCCTTCCGGAGGACCCCATGAGCGACACCCGAGGCTACCAGCGCACTTTCGGCGCCGACGACGCCCGCGCCATTCGCGATGCCATGAAACAGGACCTGGGGCCGTCGGCGTTCCGGGCCCGGCCGTGGCGCGCGATCTGGTTTCTGCCCATGAGCCTGGTGATCGTCGGCGGCATCGCCGCGATCCTGACGCTGGGCCTGCCCTGGTGGGGTAATCTGCTGATCGCCGTGGTGGTGGGCCACACCCTGGGCTGCCAGGCGCTGCTCGCCCATGAGGTGCTGCACGGCGCCCTGGGCATGAGCCGGCGCCTGCAGAACCTGTTCGGCTGGATCGGCTTCGGCCCGATGATGATTCCGCCGGAGTTCTGGCGCCGCTGGCACAACGTGGCCCACCACGCGCACACCAACCTGGGCGACCGGGACCCGGATTCGTTCGGCACCGCCCACCGCTACAACAAGCACCCCAAGCTGGCCAACTTCACCAAGCTGGCGCCGGGTTCAGGCACCTGGTACAGCTACTTTTTCCTGTTCTATTCCTTCATGTTCCACGCCCAGCTGGTGCTGTGGATGCAGACCCGCCGCCGCGAGGAATTCAAAGGGTTCGAGCGCAAAAAGGCGATTCGCCAGGCGTTGCTGTGCGGCGCCGCCTGGCTGGTTCTGGCGGTGCTGTCCGGGCCGCTGGCGCTGTTCACGGTGTTGATCCCGCTGATGATGGCCAACGCCCTGGGCCAGGGCTACATTCTCACCAACCACATGCTGCGCCCACAGATGGACAACAACCACCCGGTGGACAACTCCATGAGCGTGCGTCAGCTGCGCTGGCTGGACCCGCTGCATTTCCACTTCAGCCACCATGTGGAGCACCACCTGTTTCCGAAGATGGGCTCCGATCAGGCGCCCAAGGTCCGTGCCTGGCTGCAACGGGAAATGCCGGACCGCTATGTTTGCCCCAGCCACGCCCGGGCGCTGGTCGCGCTGTACCAGACGCCGCGGGTGTATCAGGACGCGCACACGCTGGTGGACCCGCTGGACCGGTCGCGGACCGTGGATGTGATGGCGCTGCAGGGCGAGCTGCGCTAGCCGATTTCCGCGTCGGTGAGCGGGCGCCAGGCGCCGGCGGGCAGGTCCGGGTCCAGTTCAATGTGGCCCACCGCTTCGCGGTGCAGGGCGACCACCCGGTTGCCCACCGCCGCCAGCATCCGTTTGACCTGGTGGTAGCGGCCTTCGCTGATGGTCAGCAGCAGTTCCGTGTCGCTCAACGCCCGCGCCTCGGCGGGCCGGGTGGGCGCCGGGTCGTCGTGCAGCACCACCCCGTCGCGCAGCCGCGTCAGCTGGGCGTCGTCCAGCGGCTCGGCGGTGGTCACCCGGTAGCGCTTGGCGCAGTGGTGACGCGGCGACATCAGGCGGTGGGCCCACTGGCCGTCGGTGGTGAGCAGCAACAGACCGGTGGTGTCCCGGTCCAGGCGGCCGACGATGCGCAGACCACGGCGCTGCTCGGCGGGAATCAGATCGATCACCGTGGGCAGGGCGTCCTCCAGGGCGCACACCCGGCCGGCCGGTTTGTGCAGCATCAGGTAGCGCTCGCCGGGCAGCGTCAGCACGGCGCCGTCGAGCCGCACGCACTCCCCCGGCGCCACGCTGCTGTTGGCCTTGAGGCCGGTGCGCGGCGCCCCGTCTTCACCGGTCACCGTCACCGCGCCGCCGCGGATCAGCGCCTTGGCCTGCTTGCGGCTGAGGCCGGCGGCGTGGGCGACGAAGAAATCCAGCCGCGCCGGGCCGGTGGGCGAATCAGCCAAGCAGCAAATCTCCTTCGATGGGAATGAAATCGTCGGCGGCGCGCATCAGGGCCGCCGCGGTGAGCGGCGCCACGCCGTAGACTTCCACCTGACAGCCGTGCCGGGCGCGGATGTGGTCGGCGAGAATGGCGAAGTCGCCGTCCCCGGACGCCAGCACCACCCGGTCCACGCTGGGCGCCTGCTCCATGATATCGATGGTGATGCCCACGTCCCAGTCGCCCTTGGCGGAGCCGTCGGCGCGCTGCAAGAACGGCTTGAGCTTCACGTTGAAACCGATGGCGCGCAGGATGTTCTGAAACTGACGCTGCTTCTCATCGCCGCGCTCCACCGCGTAAGCGTGGGCGGCCACCACCTGGCGTCCACCGGTGGCGCGCGCCCAGAGCGCGTTGTAATCCACGTTGCGCTGGTGGGCCTGGCGGGCGGTGTAATACAGGTTCTGCACGTCGGCGAAGACGGCCACGGTGGAAGTCATGGTCGGCGGAGCTCCTGAACATCGGGCTCGGCGGGGCCCGGCAGACGAATTTCGTCGGCGCCGAGGGCGCGATACTGCCCCGGTGCGAGCGAGGGGTCCAGCCGTATCGGGCCGATCCGTTCCCGGTGCAGGGCCACCACCCGGTTGTCGAAGTGCCCGAACAGGCGCTTGATCTGATGATAAAGCCCTTCGTACAGCGTCACCCGCGCCTCGCGCGGCGCCAGGATCTCCAGGCCGGCCGGGCGGGTGGTGCGGTCCTCGTAGGGAAAATAGAGCCCGCGCTCGAACACGGCGGCGTAATCCGGGGTGATCGGGTCCTCGGTGCGCACCCGGTAAACCTTCGGCAGTTTGTGGCGCGGGTCGCTGAGACGCCGCGACCAGCGCCCGTCGTTGGTGAGCAGCATCAGTCCGGTGCTGTTGAAATCGAGCCGCCCGGCCAGATGCAGGTCGGTGGCGTCGGCGGGGTCCAGGCAGTCCAGCACCGTGCGATGGTGGCGGTCGCGGGTGGCGCTCACGCAGCCGGTCGGCTTGTGCAGCATCCAGTAGGCGGCGCGGCGCACGGTGAAGGGTTCGCCGTCCAACGCCACCGGCGTGAAGGGCCCCACCTCGTGGCGGCCGTCCTGGACCACCCGCCCGTCCACGGTGACGCGGCCGGCGGCCAGCAACAGCCGCACGCCGCGCCGTCCCAGCCTTTTCCGCTGCCCCAGAAAGCGGTCCAGTCTCATCAATCACGGCTCCTAAAGGGTGCGCTCCGGCTGCTATGATACGCGCTTCGTCCATCAGCCCCGCCGGAGTATCGATGTCGTCTCTCAACCCCCGCCAACAGGAAGCGGTGCTCTACACCGACGGCCCCCTGCTGGTGCTCGCGGGGGCGGGTTCGGGCAAGACCAGCGTGATCACCCGCAAAATCGCCTGGTTGATCGCCGAGAAAGGCGTGCCCTCCGGCCGCATCGCCGCGGTCACCTTCACCAACAAGGCGGCGCGGGAAATGAAGGAGCGGGTGCAGAGCCTCACCGAACGCGGCTCCACCCGGGGGCTGATCGTCTCCACCTTCCACAACCTGGGCCTGCGCATTCTCAAGCAGGAACTGGCGGCCAGCGGCCTGCGGCGCGGCTTCTCCATTCTCGACCAGACCGACAGCAAGGAGATTCTCAAGGAAATCCTGCGTCAGGGCGAATCGGAGAAAGACCTGGCGGCGGTGGACGCGGTGCAGAAGCGCATCTCCGACTGGAAGAACGAACTGATCCTGCCCGAGGAGGCGGTCAGCCACGCCGACAGCGACGACGCCCTGCGCGCCGCCATGGCCTATCAGGGCTACAACCGCATGCTGCGCGCCTGCAACGCGGTGGACTTCGACGACCTGATCCTGATGCCGGCGCAGCTGTTCCGCGAGCAGCCGCGCATTCTGGAGAAATGGCGCCATCGCATTCAGTACCTGCTGGTGGACGAGTACCAGGACACCAACGGCGCCCAGTACGAACTGGTGCGCATGCTCACCCACCCGGAGGGGCGCTTCACGGTGGTGGGCGACGACGACCAGTCGATCTACGCCTGGCGCGGTGCGCGGCCGGAAAACCTGGCCAAGCTGCAGGAAGACTGGCCGGACCTGAAAGTGGTCAAGCTGGAGCAGAACTACCGCTCCACCGGTCGCATTCTGAAGGCCGCCAACACGGTGATCGCCAACAACCCCCACGTGTTCGAGAAGAGCCTGTGGTCCGATTACGGCTACGGCGAGGCGATCCGCATCGCGGCGCTGCGCGACGAGGACGCCGAGACCGACTGGATTGCCGGGGACATCTTCCACCGGCGCCTGCAGCGCGGCCTGCACTGGAAGGACTTCGCGGTGCTCTACCGGGGCAATTTCCAGTCACGGATTCTGGAGATGAAGCTGCAGGCACTGCAGATTCCCTACAAGGTGTCCGGCGGCACCGGCTTTTTCTCGCGGGGCGAGATCAAGGACCTGATGTGCTACCTGCGCCTGCTGGTCAACCCGGACGACGACAACGCCTTCCTGCGCGTGATCAACACGCCGCGCCGGGAGATCGGCCCGGCCACCCTGGAGAAGCTGGCCGGCTGGGCCGCCCAGCGGGACCAGGGCCTCTACCATGTGTGCGACGACTTCGCCCTGGGCGAGGTGATGGCCGGGAAAGCCGCGGACAAGCTGCGCGCCTTCAAGACCTGGCTGGATGAAAAGCGCCGCGCCTGCTTCGGCCATAACAGCCTGCAGGCGGTGAACGAACTGATCACCGAGATGGATTACGAGAGCTGGGTGATGCAGAACGCCTCCAGCCCGCGCATCGGTGAGAAGCGCATGGAGAACGTCTGGCAACTGGTGCGCAATATCCAGCGCATGCTGGAAAAACAGGAAGACGACGAGGAAGGCGCCTCCGACCTGGAAGCGGTGATCAGCAAACTGGTGCTGATGGACATGCTGGAACAGCAGGACGAGGAAGACGATTCGGACCGGGTGCAACTGATGACCCTGCACGCCTCCAAGGGCCTGGAGTTCCCCCACGTCTACATGATGGGCGTGGAGGAGGAACTGCTGCCGCACCGCACCAGCATCGAGGAGGACAACATCGTCGAGGAGCGCCGCCTGATGTACGTGGGCATCACCCGCGCCCGCGAAAGCCTGGCGATCACCCAGGCGCTGACCCGCAAACAGTACGGTGAGAAAGTGGACACCCTGGCCAGCCGCTTCCTGGAAGAGCTGCCGCTGGACGACCTTCAGTATATCGGCGAGGGGTTCAAGAAAGACGAGGAACAGGAAGATCAGGTGGCCCAGGCCAGCATCGCCAACCTGAAGGCGTTGCTGGACTAGAACCGGGGCGCCGGGGACTATTTGGCGCCGCTTTCCTTGAGCATGTACAGCACCGTGGCTTCGATCTCTTCATCGCTGCAGTCGAAGCAGGTACCGCGCGGCGGCATGCCGTTCTGACCTTCGATGGCGATCTTCACCAGCGTCGGGAAGCCTTCTTCCTCGATCTCTTCGGACCAGATCAGACGGTGCTCCGGGCCCACCATGGGGGCGCCGGCCATGCCGGTGCCATGGCAGTTCACGCAGTATTGGGCGTAGATTTCGGCGGGCTCACGGGATGCGCTTTCGCCGGACGCGTCGGCGCCCGACGCAGCGGCGCCCGACGCATCGGCTGGACCGTCCGCGTCGCCGCAGCCGGCGAGCGTCAACGAGGCCAGCAACCCGCCGAGGAGGGCGGGCCCGAACCGCCGCACTACTGGCTCTTGTCCACGATGTATTCAACGGCGGCGGCGATTTCCTCTTCGGAACAGTCGCTGCACATACCTTTGGCCGGCATGGCGTTGAAACCTTCGTAGGCGTGCTTGACCAGAGTGTCCATGCCTTTGTCGATGCGCGAGGCCCAGGCACCGGCGTCGCCGGTCTTGGGCGCACCGGCGGCCCCGGAGTCGTGGCAGGCGGCGCAGCCGCTGCTGTAGACGGTGGCGCCGTCGCGCGGCTCACCGGAGGCGGCATCGCCGGCATCGGCCATCTGGCTGCCGCAGTCCTCGCCTTCCACGCAGACGCTGCCCACCGGCTTGAGACGCTCGGCGGTGGCGCGGTCGCTGAGAATAGAGCGCTCACCCAGGGGATAAGAAGACTTCTCCGCCGCCAGCGCGGCGTTGCCGGCGAAAACGGTGGCGAGAAGGACCAGGCTGGCGGTCAGCATTTTATTCACTATGACACCTCTGATAGCTATGACTTGCCCCGCGGGCGGCTGAATTATACCCGCAGAAAACACCGGGAAAAAGGCGCCATCGACGCCTATCGTGGAAACAGCTTAGCGCGGAGCACTCACGGCGCCGTGAAAAGCGCCCGGAAAGCGCGGCCTAGAGGCCGCCCACATCGATGCGCGGCAGCGCCAGACGGAAGCAGCTGCCTTCGTTCGGAACGCTCTCCACATGGATGGTGCCGCCGTGGCGCTCGGTCACCACCTTGACGAAACGAAGGCCCAGACCGGCGCCGCGGGTGCGCGCCCCGCCGCTGGTGCTGGCGCGGCTGAAGCGTTCGAACAGCTTGTCCTGGAACGCTTCCGGAATACCCACGCCCTGGTCGCGCACGTCACAGCACACCTGCCCGCCTTCGGCATAGAGACGCACCAGCACCTTGCCGTTTTCGTGGCTGTATTTCACCGCGTTGGTGAGCAGGTTGACCACCAGACGCTCAAGCAGCTCGTTGTTGCCGCGCACCCAGACATCCTGCTCCTGGTCGTAGTCAAAACGCAGGGTGATGCCCCGGCTCTGAGCCTGGATCTGCACCTGGTCGATGGCGGACTCGACCACGTCGAGCATGTCCTGCTCCACCATCTCCACGGATTCTTCCGCCTCGACCCGCGCCAATTGCAGGAACTGCTCGGCGATATTCAGGTTGCGCTGGGCGTAGTGCTCCACGTTGTCGAGGAAGTCCCGCAGCCGTTCGCCGTCCTCGCCATGGCGCATCCTGCCGATCAGCGCCAGCACCGAGACCATCGGCGAGCGCAAATCGTGGGACAGGAAATCGAGCATCTCGGTGCGGGTGCGCATGGCCTGCTTGACGTCGGAAATATCCTTGAGGCTGACGATCAGCATGCGCCCGGGCTGATCGCCGGCGTGCACCAGAATCATGTCCAGGTAGAGATCCATGCCGCGCCGGTTGCGGCACTCTTTCTGCACCCGGCCGTCGGCGAGCACCTCCTGCAGCAGCCCCATCCAGTCGCGGTCGCCGTGGAATTCCAGTTCGCGGCCGATATCCGCCAGCCCCAGGGTGTCCTGGCCGACCCCTTCCAGGCTGAGCAGGTAGGCCGCCTGGGGGTTGATGAAGACCACGCCGCCGCAGGCGTCACAGATCAGCACGCCCTCGCTCATCTGCGCCAGACCGACCTGGAAAAAGCGGGTCAGCGCCTGCTGACGCTGCTCCTCGGAGCGCAACCGTTCGATGTGCTTTTCGATCACCTCGTAGCGGGGCCCGCCGCTGGGACGGCGCGCCTCGGTGCGGGCCAGCATGGCGCGGATCCAGTAGTCATAGGTGTCCGCGTCGAGGCCCTGACGCCAGGCCACCCACAGCTCGTAACGCTTGCCCTCGTGGCGGAACGGGTAGCGGCGCGCCAGCTGGCCGCGCCAGTCCACCGGCGCCAGCGCCTCGCCGCCGGAGACCGGGGCGCCGCCCTGGGTCTGCAGGCGCCAGGCGCGCACCGGCAGCACCTGGTCGAGCATTCTCAGCATGCGCGACATCGGTGCCGGCTCGGTCAAACGGCGATTGAGGTCGCTGTACTCGGCTAACCGCGCCAGGGCGTTGCGCATGTAGGCCATGGAGTATTCCAGACGCCGCCAGGTCCACAGCGGATAGGCGACAATGGCCGAAAGCAGCGCCGCCGCCGGCGGAAACCAGAGATTGAACAGCGCCAGCAGGCCGTAGCAGACCGCCACGGTCAAGGCCAGAGAGGCCATCACCAGGGGGATGCTCCAGCGCGGCAGCACGAAGGGCAGCAGGAACGGCGCCAGCAGCGCCAGCAACAGGCTGACGAACAGGGCCGGCACCGTGTCCAGCCGCTCGATCAGCTGATGACGGCGCAGCGCATCGAAGATATTGGCGTTGATTTCCACGCCCGCCATCAGCTCGCCCTGGCTGGCCATGGGGGTCGGCAGCATGTCGCCGAGCCCCGCGGCGGTGGCGCCGATGAACACGAACTGGTCCTTCACCAGCTGGTCGGGCACCCGGCCTTCAAGCAGGTCCACCGCCGACACCTGGGGGTAGGTGCCGGCGCCGCCGGCGAACGGAATGTAGCGGGGGTACTTGCGCACATTGGCGAGGCCGGCGAAAGCGCCTTCGTCCCCCGCCGGGTAGAGATCCGTGGAGATCAGGCCCTCGCCTTCCAGCAAGGCCTGGGTGATATGCGGCCACCAGGGCTGGCCGATGCCCGAGCGCATGAACACCGAGCGGGCCACACCGTCGCCGTCCAGCTCCAGGTCCACATGGCCCAGCCCCTTGGCGGCGCGGGCGAACTCGGCGTGGGGCAGCACCTCGATCAACTGGCCGCCGGAGCGCAGTTGCTCCACGTGCACCGGCAAATAGACGTGTCCGGCGGCGCGGATCGCCTCCGCCAGCGCCTGGTCGGACTCGGGACGGCTGCGGTCCGGCTCCGACAGAATCAGATCCATCAGCACCGCGCGGGCGCCCTGCTCTTCCAGCTGGTTGATGACCTGCGCATGGATGCGCCGGTCCCACGGCCAGCGGCCCACCTCGCGAAGGCTGTATTCATCGATGCCGACGATCAGCACGTCGCCGGACGGCTCCATGGGCAGCCACTGCATGAGGCTGTCGTAGACGTAGCGGTTGAAGAACGACAAGCCACCACTGATCGAGAGCAGTACGCAAAGCCCGGCGACCACCAGAAGCACGGACAGGTGTTCCACCAGGTAGCGTCGTTGCTCGGAGCCGAGTTTCGCCATGAAATCCTATAACGTCAGTAGTAGTTCGGTCGCCACGGTGCCCAGGACCACCGTGGCCGGTCCGACGTAGCGTAACGGTACCACCGGGCGTTTACAGCCGGAACAGGGTTTTTCCGAAAAGTGCCTTTCCACCCGGGAGCACGCGGCGCCAGAGCGTGGCGCCGCGCCCCCCGATCAAGGGAAGTCGACAGTAAGAGGACAGCGGCGAATCGGCCGAACGGACCGTGGCGGGCCGCCGGCGATCAGTCGTCGATCGGTTCCAGGCGATAACCGTGCTGGTAGACCGTCTTGATGCGGTAGCCCCGCTCGGG
>NZ_CAXPXK010000055.1:0-32033 GCF_964221125.1 Alloalcanivorax sp. | reverse complement strand
CACAACCCAGTCTTCCGGCGCTTCGCGCAACGACTACGCTCGAACGGCAAGCGGCCCAAACAGATCGTCGTGGCCTGCATGCGCAAGCTGCTGCACATTATGTATGGAGTACTGAAAAGCGGTCAGTGTTTCGACCCGTCGTGTTATGGGATGCCGGCCCACACCATCTCCGAGATGAGAGTGGCCCGAACCAGTTGATGGGCAAGACGGTATCTGTAGGCTTGTGTTCGGCTCCCTGCCTCACACAGTCCTGGACACTGGCACCGAGACCGAACCTCCCTCAGGTGCGAGCCGCAAAGCGCTGCTACGAAGCTGGATTGTGGGAGCGGGCCTTGCCCGCGACAGGGAGCGAAGCTCCCGGCAGGATTCCAGAGCCTTATCTAACGGCAGCACCAACAGCGTCTCTGGAATCCCGCCGGGTGGCTAAAGCCACCCTTTCGCGGGCGGGGCCCGCTCCCACAAGGCTCGCTCCGGCCAAACCATCTGCGATCAGCTCAGGGCTTTCTCGAGGACGTTCTTGCAGGCGTCGCTGTCGTAGAAGTCGCCGAGGGCTTGCTCGATCCAGGGGGTGAGGACGCCCTGCTGGTCGAGCACGGCGGCGCCGGTGGCGAGGGCGGGGGCCAGGGCCTGGCTGCGTTTTTTGGGGGTGGTGCCCATGGCCTTGAGCAGGGCGGGCAGGTCTTTTTCCAGCAGCGAGTGCACCGCCGCCTGGATGCCGGCGGCCACCAGGCGGCGGCTGTAGTCCAGGCGCGCGGCTTCGTCGGCGATCACGCAGGCGTGGGTGGCGACGTCGCCGGCCAGGCCCTTGGGCGCGGTCTTGATGACGTCCGCCGGCTTGAGCGGCGCCAGGCGCCGGTAGCCGTCGCGGGCCAGTTCGGCGATTCGTTGGTCGGTGAGCTGGCGGTTAAGCCACTGCTCGCCGGTTTTCAGGGTGGCGCGGGTGTTGTGGCGCAGGTAGTCGCGGATGCTGTCTTCCAGGCCGCCCATGGCCTTGCCGACGCTTTTGCGGCCCAGCTTCATCATGCTGCTGACGCCGGGCAGCTTGGCGAGCACGTTTTCTTCCAGCAGGAAGTTCTTGATGCCGGTGTAGAGCATCTCGCTGACCATGTCGCTGACCAGCGGATGGTTGAGACAGGCGTGGATGGCTTTTTCGCGCAGGGTTTTCAGGCGCAGGGCCTGCTCCAGGATGGCTTCGAAGTGCGCCTCGTTCAGCAGCTCCCCCACCGTGGCCGGGTCGTCGCCGGCCTGTTCCAGAATCGCTTCGCTCACCTCAATGATCACCGGCCGCAGCCCCTGGGCGGTGTTCACGCTGGCCAGCCAGTCGTCCACCACCTTGGCCAGGGCGTCCGGGTCCACCAGGGCGCCCACCGGGGTTTTGCCCAGCGCTTTAACGCCGTCGTCCAGCTGTTGCTGCCAGTAGCGCTTCTCCTGCAGGCGCAGGCGGGCGTGTTCCACATGGGCGTTTTTGAGCGCGTCGGCCAGTTGGGCTGCGTTCATGGCGTTCCTCTTGTTATCGCGGGATGTCATGGACGCCCATGATGGGCCAGTCGGCGTGGTTCGGGCGCAGCCATCGCGCCGGTGGGGGCCGGCGCTGGTGCTAATCGCTGTCCACGTGTTCGGGGTGGGCCTGGCGCCAGTATTCAAAGCCGCCGTCGAGACTGACCACGGAATGGAAGCCCTGCTCCGCCAGGTAGTCGCTGGCGCCCTGGCTGGAGTGCCCGTGGTAGCAGTACACCACCAGCGGTTGCTGGCGGTCGGTGGCGGCGAGGAAATCTTCCAGGTTGCTCTGGTTGAGCAGCAGGGAGCCGGGGATGCGGGCTTCCTGGTGGCTGGCCGGGTCGCGTACGTCGACGAACAGGGTGTCGCCGCTTTGCAGTTTGATGACCCCGTCTTCCGGGCTGATACGTTCCGCCATGGTTTTTCCTTCCCGGGCTACTGGTCGGCGACCAGCGCGGTTTCCGGGTGCACGCAGTTGAGTTTCATGCCGATGGCCTGCTCCAGCTGGGGCAGCAGGAAGGCGTCGTCTTCGCAGGCGAAGCTGATCGATACGCCGTTGGCGCCGGCGCGGCCGGTGCGGCCGATGCGGTGGACGTAGTCCTCCGGGTCTTCCGGCAGGTTGTAGTTGATCACGTGGGACACGCCTTCAATGTGAATGCCGCGCCCGGCCACGTCGGTGGCGATCAGCACCTGCAGGTCGCCGGCGCGGAACCGCTCCAGGGTCTTCATGCGCTGGTTCTGGGGCACGTCGCCGGAGATCAGCGACACGTTCAGGCCCTTCTTATGCAGCCGGTCGTTGAGCCGCCGGGTAATGTCGCGGCGGTTGGCGAACACGATCACTTTCGACATGTTCTCCCGGGTGATCAGGTTGTAGAGCAGGTTGAACTTGTCCTGGGTGGCGGTGATGTAGACCTTCTGGTCGACGGTGTCGGTGGTCACCTGGGTGGGCTCGATCTCCACCACCTGGGCGGCCTCGGTCCAGCGCCCGGCCAGGTTCATCACGTCGTCGTTGAAGGTGGCGGAGAACAGCTGGGTCTGCCGGTAGCGGGTGCTCGGGGTCATGTTGACGATGCGTTTGACGTCGGGGATGAAGCCCATGTCCAGCATCCGGTCGGCCTCGTCGAGCACCAGGGCTTCCACCCGGTCCAGCCAGAGGTCGCGGCGTTTGGCGAAGTCCAGCAGGCGCCCGGGCGTGGCCACCAGAATGTCGATCAGCCGGGTTTGCAGGCGTTCCTGCTGGCGGTTGAAGTTCATGCCGCCGACCACGCTCATCACCTGCAGGTCGGTGTGGTGGGCCAGCAGTTTGGCGTCCTTCTCGATCTGCATCGCCAGCTCCCGGGTGGGCGCGACGATCAGCGCCCGAGGTTCGCCGGCGTAGCGCGGCACCGTGATCGGGTGGCGCAGCAGGTCGTTGATGATGGTGATCAGGAAGGCGGCGGTCTTGCCGGTGCCGGTCTGCGCCCGCCCGATGGTGTCGGCGCCGGCCAGCGCGTGGGTCAGCACCTGGGCCTGGATCGGCGTGCAATACTGAAAACCGGCGTCCGCGATGCCGTGCATCAGCGCCGGCTCCAGGTCAAAGTCGTGGAAGCGGGTTTCGCCTTCTTTTTCCGGGACCTGGAACTGCTCCAGGCTCCATTCGCTGGTGGTTTCGTTTTGCATGGATTCGCTCGGTTTGGGTGCTGCGGAAAACGGCCCGGCCATGGGAACGGGAACCTAGTGTATAAAAAGCGGGCAGCACTGTCAGAGGAATCTCGGGTTGTGTCTCAGCCAAACACGAGAATGCGGTTATTCGCCGGCATGGCGTGGTCGTGGATCAGCTCGCGGCCGTGTTCGGCGAAGCGTTCCACCACCCACTCCTGGTCGCGGATGCCCATGGCAATGTCGCGGGCTTTCAGCGACAGGTCGAACTCCCGGTTGCTGTCGCTGGTGTAGGTGCCGTGATAATTGAACGGGCCGTACACCAGGAAGCGACCGTCCGGCAGTAACGTCTCGCACACCCGGCGGATGCAAAGCTCGACCTGCGGACGAGAGACGATATGAAAGGTGTTGGCGGTGAAGATGTAGCGGTAGGCCTGCGCCGGCCAGTCGCCTTCCACGTCCAGCGCCAGCGGTTCGGCCAGGTTGTCGCTGGGGGCGTCGGCCAGCCACTGGGACAGGCCGTCCAGGTTTTCCGGCAGCTCGGTGGGCGTCCAGAGCACCTGGGGGAAGTGCGGCGCCAGCCATACCGCGTGCTGGCCTGTGCCGGCGCCGATTTCCAGCAGATCACCCGGGGCAGTGAGATAGTCACGCAATACATCAAGGATCGGACCCTTGTTGTTTTCGGCTGCCTGGGAGAAAGGTTTCATGGTTATTTCCGCATCATTTTCTGTCCGGCCACCATAATACGCTGATAGGCGGTCGGCATCAGGCGCTGCATGCTGTCGATGGCGCGGGCGTCGGAGCCGATCAGCACCCGGCGCTTATTGCCTTTCACGCCCTTGAGGATGGTTTGGGAGGCCTCTTCCGGCGTGGTGCGGAACATCTTCTCGAAATCGCGGCGCGCTTTGTCCACGTCGCCGGTGATCTTCTCGACGCCGGCGCCCATGCGCGCGTTGCGGGCGATATTGGTCTTGATGCCGCCCGGATGCACCGAGGTGCAGGACACCCGGCCGCCTTCCATTTCCAGCTCCTGGCGCAGGGCCTCGGTGAAGCCGCGCACCGCGAACTTGGACGCGTTGTAGGCCGACTGGGTGGGCACGCCGATCAGGCCGAACACGCTGGATACATTGACGATATGCCCGTCGCCGGCGGCTTTCAGGTGGGGCAGGAACGCCTTGGTGCCGTGCACTACGCCCCAGAAGTTGATGCCCATGAGCCATTCGAAGTCCTCATAGCTCATGTCTTCCACGGTGGCGCCCAGGGCCACGCCGGCGTTGTTGAACACCAGATGGGCGGCGCCGAAGTGGCCGGTGACCCGCTCGGCGAAAGCGTAGAAGGCGTCCCGGTCGGCCACGTCGAAGGCTTCGGTGATCAGGCGGTCGCTGCCCAGCCCCAGGCTGTCGGCGGTTTCCTGCAGGCCGACCTGATTCACGTCGCTGAGGGCGAGCCGGGCGCCGGCGGCGGCCAGATCCCGGGCCAGGGCCCGGCCGATGCCCGAGCCGGCGCCGGTGATCACTGCTACTTTATTCTGGAAGTCTTTCATAGTTGCTGTTCCGATTCCGTCTGAATGGCCGGAGTGTAGCGGCATCGGACATGCAAAAGGGGCCAATTCCAACGTCGAAGCTGGCCACGCCGCCGGCGCCGGGCGACGCCAGGGTAACAGAGCGGCGTCAGGTCAGCTCCAGGTAGCCTTCGCCGACGCTGGCGATGGCGGCACGGCTGCGCGCCATGGCGTCTTCCACGGCGGCGTCGTCCTTGCCGGTGACGGCCACCGGGGCGTGCACGGTCAGGTCCACGGTGCCCGGATGCATGCGCAGGGAATCCGCCGGCAGAATTTCCCGGGTGCCGATAATGGTGACCGGCAGAATCGGCAGGTCCAGGTCCTGGGCCATGCGGAAGGCGCCCTTCTTGAACGGGCGCAGCTCACCGCTGCGGCTGCGGGTGCCTTCCGGGAAAAACAGGATGCTGGTGCCGCCGGTGAGGCGTTGCTTGGCCTGCTCCAGGCTGGCCAGGGCGGAGGCCCGGTCGCGGCGGTCGATGAACACATGGCCGAGCAGGGCGCAGCACACGCCGATCACCGGCACGCGCCGCAGTTCCTGTTTCATCACCCAGCGAAAATCCTGTTCCAGGTGCCCGTAGAGCACCCAGATGTCGTACTGGCTGAGGTGGTTGGCGACGATCACGTAGCTGCGCGTCGGGTCCACGTTTTCCAGACCGTGCACGCGCACCTGCACGCCGCTGAGAAGCAGCCCCAGGCGCGCCCAGGGCACGGCGCTCAGGCGCGCCACCCGGCGCGGGCCGAGAAACGGCACCAGGCACAGGCACACGGCGCCGGCCACCAGCGTGGCCAGCAGCATCAGTGGTACGAAAATAAACCAGGAGTAGATAAAGAAAAGCGCGTTCACCATGCCAGTGGTCTCCGCCTGGTCGGCATCGAAAAAAACCACGTCAATGGTAGCGAAAAGGGCCGAATATGACAGGTGTCAGGGGTTTTTTGTTACGTTTTTCGCCGGCTCCGGACGGCCCGGCCCGCGCAGGTCCAGCCAGTCGTAATAGTGCCCCTGGTATTCGGCGCGGTGCACCACCCGGCGCAGCCGCTCCAGGGTGAAATAGGGCGCGTCGCGCAGCAGGATGTTGGCCAGCCAGGCGGGGATGTAGCCGCCGGGGTTCAATTCCAGCTGGTAGACCACTTCCACCTCGCCCGGCGCCACGCGGCGGAAGCGCAGCATCCCTTCCATATGCGGGAAGCGCACGTAATCCGGGTCGGGGGGCAGCAGGTTCGGGCGGTTGCTGAGGTCCACCACCACTTCTTCATTGCTCGGGTCGCTGGCCTGTATCACCCGGGTCTGCAGCACCGCCTCGCGGTCGGCCAGCGGCCAGGGCAGCAGCGTGGTGAAGTGCAACTGGCGCACCTGTTCGTTGCTGCGGCCCAGCTCCCGGGCGCTGTCCACGAAGTGC
Organism: Alloalcanivorax sp.; assembly: GCF_964221125.1. NCBI lineage: Bacteria > Pseudomonadati > Pseudomonadota > Gammaproteobacteria > Oceanospirillales > Alcanivoracaceae > Alloalcanivorax > Alloalcanivorax sp. Next base: position 25,940 of record NZ_CAXPXK010000055.1, on the reverse strand, counting down.
AGCCAGTCCGGGTAGGCCTGGTAATCGTTGAGCAGGGCCACCATGGCGTACTCGTCGGCGAGCGGGAAGCGGGTCACGCCGCGGAACGTTTTCAGCGGCGTCCGGTCTCCATGTCGCATGTAGACCTGAATGCCGTTGCGGTCACTGACCAGTTGCCAGGCGCCGGGCTGGGCGGGCAGCCGCCCGGCGGCCAGCAAGGCCGCCAGCAGGACCAGGTAGGGGATTGCCCGGAGAGAGGTTTGCATATAAAAGTCACCCGAAAGTCGTAGATGCATTATGCCATCATCGATGTCGCTTGTCTTCGCCGGGTAGGGGCAATCCCCGTACGCCGGTGTTAGACTTCGTGCCTTTCCTCGCACCTTGACAAACGGATGCCGAATGCCCATGGCAAGACGTGGTTTTCACTGGTTGCTTGGCGCTTTATTGCTGGTGAGTTTCGTGGCGGTGCTGCCGGAACACCAGGAACGGGTTTCCAAGCCTGAATTCAAGCCGGATTACGTGCCCGGCCACGACCGGCTGAACGGTCAATGGCAGATGCGCTTCGCCTCCGACGGTGAGACGCCGCTGGTACACGCGCCGTCCATGGTGGCGCTGCCGGACGGCCGGCTGCGTGCGTTCTGGTTCGCCGGCAAGCGTGAAGGCGGCCCGGACGTGGCCATTCACTCGGCGATTTTCGACCCGCAACAGGGTGCCTGGAGCGAGGAAGAGCGGGTTGTCACCCGCGAGCAGATCCGCCTGCAGTGGGGCCGGCACGTGCGCAAGCTGGGCAACGCCGTGCCGGTGCTGGACGAGGACGGCCGCATGCGGCTGTTCGTGGTGGCGGTGAGTTTCGGCGGCTGGGCGGCGAGCCGCCTGGTGGTGCTGGAGTCCGACGACATGGGCGCCAGCTGGCGGTTCGACGAGGCGCTGGTCACCTCTCCGTTTCTGAACATCAGCACCCTGGTGAAAACCCCGCCGATCCGCTACCAGGACGGCACCGTGGGCCTGCCGGTGTACCACGAAATGGTGGGTAAATTCGGCGAAATACTGCGCCTGGACGATCACAATCGGATCGTCGACAAGGAGCGTATCGGCCACGGCCGCAAGGCGATTCAGCCGCTGGTGCTGGTGGACGGGCCGAAACGGGCCACCGCCTTCCTGCGTAATGAAACCGATACCCACCCCGACTTCCTGTACCGCAGTGAGACCCGCGACGGCGGCGGTGACTGGTCGCCGCTGCGCCCGTCGCAGCTGCAGAACCCGTCATCGGCGGTGGGTGGCGTGGTGCTGTCGCCGGGGCACTGGCTGCTGGTGGCGAACTGCAACCCGATGGAGCGCGACGATCTCTGCATGCGCGAAACCCATGATGGCGGCAAGACCTGGTCCGGGCGTTATTTCTTCCATAACCGGGCGCAATGGCGCGAAGGCAACGTGCCGCAGACCGAGTACATGGAAATGATTTCCGAGGAGGTGGCCGGCACCCTGGAAACCGAAAGCCCCTCGTTGCTGCGCCAGCGCGTGGAGCGCAACAAGTGCGCCGAACAGGGCTGCGAGTTCCAGTACGACTATCCGTATGTGATCCAAGCCGCCAACGGCGATGTGCATATTCTCTACACTTGGAACAAGTCGGCGATTCGCCACGCCTGGCTTCCTGAGGATCAGCCGCTATTGGGGGGGATGGCCGGTGATTTCTAGCCTTATTTGTGCCTTGGTGCTGGCGGCCATCTGGCTGCGTTTGAGCGCTCGTCTGCCGTTGCCGGTGCGCGGCGGGCTGGCGGTCGCGCTGGTGGTCTGGTCGTTGCTGCCGTTTCCGGTCGGGCTGGCCGGCTGGGTGATGAGTTATTTGAGCCACCTGAGCATTACCTCGGGCCTGCTGGCGGTGGCCGCCATTCACCACCGCCTGCGCGGCCGTTACTGGTTGCCGGTGGGACAGCTGCGGGCGGTGTGCGTGATGCTGGTGGGGCTGGCGCTGTTCTTCTACCCCATGAGCCTGGGGGCCAGCTACGCCGATCCCTATGCGCTGGGCTTCGGCGACATCCTGTTCAGCAGCGTGTTGCTGCTGATCGGCCTGTTCGCGTGGATGAACCGGGCCTACGCGCCCTGCGTGGTGTTGATCGCGGCCCAGGGGGCGTTCTACTTCAACCTGCTGCACTCGGACAATCTCTGGGATTATCTGATCGATCCCTGGCTGGTGTTCTGGGCCACCGGCTGGTTGGTGCGTGATCGCCTGGTGGTGCGCCGCGACGTGCGCGCCGCGCGCCGCCAGGCCGCGACCCGCGCCGGCGAGGCGCCCGGCCCCGCGTCCGAGCCCGCCGGCTCGCGCTCCTGAGCCTGCCGGTACCGCCTCAGGCCGCCGCCGGGCGGCGGTCGAACAGGCGGGCCATGCCGTAGCCCACCAGGAACATCACCAGGTTGCCGATCAAGCCGGTGTAGTAGAGATCGAACGGCGCGCTCAGCGCCGCCGGCATCAGCCCCTTGTTGGTGAGCACCGTCCAGCCGGTGAACAGCAGCGTCATGCCGATGCCGCACCAGGCGGCGCGCGCGTCACCCACGCGGGTCAGGAAGCCGAGCAGATACAACCCCAGCATGCCGCCGCCGAACAGCGACACCAGAATCGTCGAGGTGTCCTGCAGGGTGTGGGTGCTGGCGCCGTTGAGCCAGAGCGCGCCGAGGATCATCAGCACCGTCACCAGCGCCGCCACGGTGCGCGCCACCGTCAGGTAGTGTTTATCGCTGAGCCCGGTGCGCAGGTGGCGCCGGTAAAGATCGACGATCGACACCGTGCTCACCGAGTTGATGCTGGAATCCAGCGAGCTCATCGCCGCCGCCAGCGCCGCCGCCACCACCAGGCCGGCGATGCCGGACGGCAGGTACTCGGTGATGAACCAGGGCATGATCGATTCGGCCCGGGCCTCGCCGGTAAGCACCGCCGCGGCGGTGGGGTCCGGGTAGTGCTGGAAGAACACCCACAGGGCGGTGCCCAGCAACATATAGAACGCCCACACCGGCAGCGCGGTGAACAGGTACACCCACAGGCCCCGGCGCGCCTCTTTCATGGAGCGCGAGGCGCAGTAGCGCTGCACGGTGTTCTGGTTGCTGGAGTATTCCGTCAGCCAGTTGGTCAGGCCGATCAGCAGCATCATGGTGACGGTCTTCTCGCTCAGTGACGGCTGCCAGCGCACCGGCCGCGGCGTGCCGTCGTCGAACTCCGCGAGCGCGAACTTGCCCGCCGCCGAGGCTTCCCGGAACACCTGCCCCAGGCCGCCGGGCAGCGCTTCCACCACCACCCAGATGCACAGCAGTCCGCCGATCATCAACACCACGGTCTGCAGCACGTCGGTCCAGATCACCGCGTCGATGCCGCCGATAATGGTGTACAGGCCGACGAACAGGCCGGCGCCGACGATCGCGGTGGTCGGCGTCACGTCCACCAGCTGCTGGATCAGCAACGACAACAGCCACAGGATCATCGCCAGACGCACCAGCTGGGCGACGATGAACGCCAGGGCGCCGTACACCCGCACGCTGGGGCCGAAGCGCTGTTCCAGAAACTCGTAGGCGCTGGTCATGTTGCCGCGCCGGAAAAACGGCAGGAACACATAGGCGGCCACGAACAGCGCCACCGGCAGCGCCAGGTTGGGCAGATAACGCAGCCAGCCGGTCTTGAACGCGTCCGCCGGGTAGGCCAGGAAGGTGATCGAGCTGATCGAGGTGCCCACCAGGGACAGGCCGATCACCCAGCCCCGGAAGCGCCGCCCGCCGACGAAATACTCCTCGGTGCTGGTATTGCGGCGGGCGAAGTAAAACCCGATCAGCAGCACCACCGCCAGATAGGCCAACAGCACCGCCCAGTCGAGCAGCGACAGGGTCATTGCTGAATGTACACGTCGTCGGCCTGGTCGCCGCGCTCGGACTCGCGAATCACGAAGCGCACCCGGGTGCCGGTGCGCAGGCTGCGGCGGCCGCCGTTCCGCACCGCCTTGAAGTGGACGAAAATCTCTTCGCCGCTATCGTCGAGAATAAAGCCGAAGCCTTTATTGGGGTTGAACCACTTCACCTCGCCCTGTCGGCGGCCGTCCCGGGCGAGACGGCCCCAGGGCGCCAGCGGCAGCAGGTACACCAGCACCGGGGCCCACAACCAGGCGCCGTCCAGCGTGAACACCGGCGCCCCGTGGCTGGCCACCAGCCCGGCCAGATAGAAGAACACCGCCACGTGCAGGGCGGTGCGCGTGCGGCCGCCGGCCAGGCAGACCAGATTCACCGCCGCCGCCAGCAGCAGGCCCAGGCCGGTTTGCTGGCTGAGCAGGGGAGAGACCAGCAATGTTTGATCGCCGCCGTGTACGAAAAGAATAAAGGCGTGCGGGGCGAACAGCAGCCAGGCACCGGGTAACGCAAGCAAAAGGGCGGCCAGGACGTAGAACGCCGCCAGGGGTTTGGAAACTTTCATTGATCGACGAACCTTGTTGGTGACTCGAAAAAAGGAAACAAATCGCCGTGCAAAGAGGCGAGCGGCTTCGGGAGGCTCCCGCATTATCGTTATCGCCGCGCCGCCATTGTAACGAAGCGGCACGGTAATCTCATGTTCACGTTGGCCTCGCCTGGCCGCCCCGGGGTCAGTATCCTGTCGCCATGGAGTTTCCCTTTCTCACCGACGCCTTTCTCAACGCCCTGCAAGACACCGGCGCCGCCACGCCGAGCCGTGGTTGGGGGCCCTGTCACCTGCGTGACGGCGACGCCCTGATGCCGATCTACGCCCGCGACGGCTCGCGCGGCGAGTACGTGTTCGATTTCGCCTGGGCGGACGCCTACCAGCGTAACGGGCTGGCCTATTACCCCAAGCTGGTCACCGCGATTCCGTTTACGCCGGTGGTCGGCCCGCGCTGGCGTGGCGACTGGCGGCCCCAGCAACTGTGGGAAGGGGTGCGCGAGCGGATCCGCGAGCAGGGCGCCAGCGGCTGGCACCTGCTGTTCCCGGATCAGGCCGCGCGGGAAGCCCTGCAAGAGCTGCCCCTGGTGGAGCGGCAGGCCTGCCACTTCCGCTGGTTCAACCGGGGCTATCGTGATTTCGACGAGTTCCTGGCCGGCTTTAACTCCCGCAAGCGCAAAAGCGTGCGCCGCGAACGGCGGCGGGTGGCCGAACAGGGGCTCACCGTCACGCGCCTCACCGGCGCCGACATCGACCCGCAAAGCTGGCGTTTCTTTTTCCACTGCTACGCCAACACCTATCTGGTGCGCGGACAGCTGCCCTATCTCAGCGAGGCGTTCTTCCGGCGCCTGGCCGAACAGCTTGGGGATCAGGTGCTGCTGGTGGTGGCCAGCGACGGCGACGAACCGGTGGCCGCCGGCCTCTATCTGTTTGACGACCGGGCGCTGTACGGCCGCTACTGGGGCAGCGTGCGTGAGTACGACGCGCTGCACTTCGAGGTCTGCTACTACCAGGGCATTGAGTTTGCCATCGAGCGGGGCCTGGCGGAATTCGACCCGGGCGTGCAGGGCGAGCACAAGATTCTGCGCGGCTTCGAGCCGGTGCTCACCTACTCTTTGCACTGGCTGGCGGAGCCCGCCTTTCAGGATGCGGTGGCGGACTTTTGCCAGCGCGAGGCGCGCCACGTGCACGCCTACCGGGAGGAGGCGCGCGGCTTGCTGCCGTACCGGACGGGCGTCCTCTAAGCGGGCTGGGCGGCGAGCGCCGGCGCCTGGCCGCGCTGGATCATCAACGCCATGGTGACCGGATCGCAGGGATCGTGGCGGTGGTGGTAGGAGCACTTGGGGCCCAGCTCGGCGGTGACGTCGTCCAGGGCGTCGTCCTCCGGCAGGTCCAGGTTGGCCAGGTATTCCAGCACCCGGCCTTTCTCGTCCACCAGGGTGCCCATGTAAAGACGCTGGTCGCATTGACGCACGCTGGCGAACAGGGCGGTTTCAACGCGCACGCCTTGCCGGCTCAGCCAATCGGTAAGCGCCGGGTCCAGGCGGCCTTCGCGGATAGCCAGGGTGGTTTCATGAACCGCTTGCCAGGTGTTGCGGTGGCTGTTCTTGGTGATCTCCATGGATGTGTGTCTCCCAGTGTCCCTCGTGACGGTTCCCCCGAACCGTCGTCCCCCGGCTCCCCCAGAGCCGACAATGCGAACTCTATCACAGTTTAAAAACTAGCCAACCCTGGGAGATAGGCCCCTTTCTAGCGGCTATCGTCGGGTTTGGGTATCAGCCTTTCGATGGAAAAAGCGGCGGCATGGGGCTGTCGAGCAGGGTGCACAGGGCACGCAGCAGCTCGGCCTCCGCCACCTGCACCTGGCCGTCGGCGAGCACCAGGTCGGCGGCGGCGTCGATCAGCGGCGCTTTGAGCAGGGGGGTCAGGCGCGCCAGCCGCGCGATGGCTGGGTCCAGACGGTTGGGCGTGCAGCGCTCCGGCGCCAGCAGCAGGCGGCCGGCCGGGAGGAGACCATGGGTGGCACGCTGGAAGCCGCTCAGGGCGGTGCCCCGGGCCGAGTCGCCGGCCCAGGCCAGGGCGGAAAATACCACCTGGATGTCGTTGGCCACCGCCGCCAGGCGGTGGATGTCCGGGCGCGGCAGGGCACGGCGCGGTGCCCCCAGATGGCGCTCGGCGATGGCGGTCAGCGCCCAGCACAGCAGGTCCTGGTCGCGCCGCCGCGCGGTGAGCGTCCGCAGCTGCTTGAGGATCACCGGGCGGCGCTCCGGTGGGGCCTGGCGCAGGGTGGCCAGGGCCAGATCGAGCAGCGGCAGGCGCAGCCGGGTGCCCAGTGCCGAGACCTGATCGACCAGCGCGGCGCGGCGGCCACGGCGCAGTGCCGGTGGCGGGCGAACGTCGCCCAGCGCCAGGGCGTAGAGCACGCATTCCGCCCCTTCCTGGGCGTGCAGGGCCTGGTACAGGCCGGCGGGCAGGGTGTCCACCAGCGTCCGGGCGTAGCCCAGGTTGTCGTCGTCCAGGCGGCCGATGCGTTCCGAGGGAACGGGCGCGGGTGACGGCGATGAGTCGGTTCGGGCGCGCACCCGGGCGCGGGCCGCCCAGTGGGCGCCCAGGGCATGCAGCCGCTGGTCCAGGGTGGGGTGGGTGGCGAGCAGTCGGCGCAGGCGGAACGTCAGGGTTTCCGCGAAGCCCATGTGGCTCAGGTCCTCGGCGTGCACGCTGCGCAGGTGCGAGCCGTTGCCGTTACGGATCTTGATCAGGGCGCCGGCCAGGCCCGCCGGCTGCCGGGTGAACTGCACCGCGCTGGCGTCCGCCAGCCGCTCCCGCTGGCGGGAAATGGCCGCCTTGATCAGGCGCCCGAAAAACAGCCCCGCGTAGCCGATGGCCATCAGCACCAGGCCGGCGAGAGTTAGCAGGCCGCCGTTTCGGCGACGGTCGCTGGTGGGCGACATATGAAGCAGGAACTCGCCCAGCTTGCCGACCGTGAGAATGCCGGCCAGTGCCGCCATCAGCCGCAGGTTGATGCGCACATCGCCGTTCAGAATATGGCTGAATTCATGGGCCACCACACCCTGAAGCTCGTCCCGGTCCAGTTGCGCCAGGGCGCCCTCGGTGACCACCAGCACCGCCCGCGACGGCGTGGGCCCGGCCACGAACGCATTGATGCCGGTCTCGCCGGGCAGCACATAGGTGCGCGGCATAATGGTGCCGGCGGCCAGGCTCATCTCCTCGACCACATTGCGCAGGCGGCGCTCCGCCGGGTCGCCGCTGTGGCTGGCGATTTCCCGGGCGCCGAGCATTGCCGCCAGGCTCTCGCCGCCGTGGCGAAGTTGCCAGGCCTTACGCAGGGAACCCGCCAACAACAGCCCCAGGGTGCCCAGCGTGACCCACCAGAAGGCGTCGCCCGCGAACCAGCCGCCGGCGGCCGCCCCCGGCCGCGGCCACCATTGCCAGGCCAGCCAGCAGGCCAGGTTCACCGCCGCCACCACGGCGGCCAGGGCGAGCAGGAAGTAGAGCGCCAGCAGCAGCGTGCGCCGCCGGGCCCGTTCCTGATGTTGGAAGAAGTTCATTGGCGTGGCGTCAGAAAGTGACGTTCACCGCCTGACGTGCCCGCGGGTCGTCGATTTCCAGCAGCTCGGCTGCTCGGAACGGGCCGAACAGGCCGCTGACCAGGTTGTTGGGAAACTGTTCCCGGTAGGTGTTGTAGTGCATCACCGCGTCGTTGAAGGCCTGACGGGCGAAGCCGATGCGGTTTTCCGTGCTGCTCAGTTCTTCCATCAGCTCGGCCATGGTCTGGTTGGCCTTGAGGTCCGGGTAGCTTTCGCTCACCGCCAGCAGCCGCGACAGGCTGCCGGAAAGCAGGGATTCGGCCCGCCCGAGGCGGCCGATGGCGGCGCCGTCCTCGGGGTCGGCGGCGGCGTCGCGGCGCGCGCCCTCCGCCTGGTTGCGGGCCTCGGTGACCCGCGACAGGGTTTCCCGCTCATGGTCCATGTAGGCCTTGGCGGTTTCCACCAGGTTGGGTATCAGATCGTGGCGCCGTTGCAGCTGCACGTCGATCTGCGCGAAGGCGTTCTTGAAGCGGTTCTTAAGGCTCACCAGCCGGTTGTAAATAACCACCAGCCCGACGCCGATGGCGATCAGTACGCCGAAAAACAGCCAGGTCCCCATGGTTCCCTTCCCCTTTATTTATTAGCCATGGGATTGGATACCGGGGCGGGTTTCCCGTCAAGCGACCAAGGCGCGTCTCAGAAACTCCCCGGGTGAACCGGGATGTAGTGGTCCACCAGCAGGGCGGTGAACAGCACGAACAGGTAGACGATGGAATAGCCGAAGGTTTTCATCGGCAGCTTCGGGTCCTTGCTGAAGCGCAAGCGCACCGCGTGAACCAGGAAGATGCCGCTGAGAATCACCGCGCTGACCAGATAGATCAGCCCGCTCATGCCGGTGAGGTAGGGCAGCAGCGAGCAGATGAACAGCAGAATGGTGTAATAGAGCACCGATTCCCGGGTGAAGGGAATGCCGTGGGTCACCGGCAGCATCGGCACGTCGGCCTTGGCGTATTCGTCGGCGCGGTGGATCGCCAAGGCCCAGAAATGCGGCGGCGTCCACACGAAGATAATCAGCACCAGCAGCCAGGCGTAGGGGTGCAGTTCGTTGGTGACCGCGGTCCAGCCCAGCAGCGGCGGAATGGCGCCGGCGATGCCGCCGATCACGATGTTCTGCGGAGTGGCCCGCTTCAGGTACAGGGTGTAAACGAAGGCGTAGCCGACGAAGCCGAACAGGGTGAGCCCGGCGGTGAGCGGGTTGACCAGAAAATAGAGCATCGCCATGGACGCCAGCGCCAGCGCCACCGCGAAGGTGATCGCCGCCTTCGGCGACAGCTTGCCGGCCACCAGCGGCCGCTTCTCGGTGCGCTTCATGATCGCGTCGATCTTCTGATCCATGATCTGGTTGATCGCCGCGGACGCCATCATCGCCAGGTAGAGCCCGGCAAAGGCGGGAATAAAGGTGGACAGCGGCACCATGCCCGGCGGGTCCGTGGCCAGGAACATGCCGGCCACCGCGGTGACCATCAGCAGCATCACCACGCCGGGCTTGGTCAGCGCCAGATAGTCACGCCAGTGGGGCGTGCCGGTGCCGTTGTTCTGTTCGCTTACGGCGGATTTCTCGCTCAAAGCGCACTCTCCTCGGATTGCGGGTGGCGTGCGGCGCACTTCACGTTGATGGCACGGATAAACAACACCAGCGACACCAGCAACACCACGGCGCCGAAGTTGTGGGCCACGGCCACCGCCAGCGGTACCGCGAACACCACATTACTGATTCCCAGGCCGATCTGCACGGTCAGCAGCCCGAGTATGGTGAGCGCGAAGTTGCGGAAGAACACGCTGCGCGCGCGCAGCAGGATGCGGCCCACCAGCAACAGCCCCAGCACCGTCACCAGCAGCGCGCCGAAGCGGTGCATCACATGGATGGTGGTGCGGGCGTCATTCTGCAGCACGCCGAACTCATAGTCCGGTTTATCGTGCTCGTGGCCCCAGAACACAAAGGCGTCCTCGAAATTCAGGTGGTCGGTCCAGCCGTCCTCGCACACCGGCAGCTCGGTGCACACCACCGCCGCGTAGTTGGCGGTGGTCCAGCCGCCCAGGGCGATCTGCAGCACCAGCGCCGCCAGGGTGATCGAAGCCAGCGGCTTCATGCTGCGCACGTCGCAGTCGTTAAGGAAGCTGGGCCAGCGGTACAGACGCGCCGCCAACAGCGCCAGCAGGGTGAAGGTGGTGAAGCCGCCGAGCAGATGCAGCATCACGATGGTGGGCTGCAGCCCCATGGTCACCGTCCACATGCCGAGAATGCCCTGGAAGATCACCAGCGCCACCAGGAACAGCGGCAGCTTCACCGGCTGTTTGAAGCGTTTGCGGTTGGCCACCCCGAGCGCGGCGATGATCAGGATCATCAGGCCCAGGGCGGAGGCGAAATAGCGGTGCACCATTTCCGGCACGGTTTTGTGGGCCTCGCGCAGAGCGCCCGGGGCGATCTCATTCTGTTCGTTAACGTGGGAAATCGCCTTGCGCACATCCAGATGGCCGTAGCAGCCGGGCCAGTCCGGGCAGCCCAGGCCGGCGTCGGAGAGCCGGGTCCAGGCGCCCAGGATAATCACGCCGGCGGCCAACAGCAGGGCCAGCAGGGTCAGGCGGCGCATCCAGATTTGCGAGCGCGTCGGCGCGTCGTTGAGGTCGGAACGGTGTGCGTTGAGATGCATGGTTATCGGGACCTTAGATCAGGGAGCCTTTAAGGGTGCGCTCAAGATCCAGGCGGATGTTCTCCGCCTCTTCCAGGGTGGCATCCATGCTCTCGTGGGTGGGGTAGCGCAGGAAGATCTGGCCGTCCGGGCTGACCACGAAAATATCCCCCACCGGTGCGTCCGTGGCCGGCGCCAGCGCCTCGCGGACGGTTTGCGGGTCGCCGTCCACTTCCACGGTGCCGGCCACGTTGTCTTCCAGAAAAGCGCGCAGCTCGGGGTTGGCCGGGGCGGTGTGAACGATCACACGGCGCAGCCGTTCCATGTTTTCGCCCAGCGTTTGCTGGACTTGGCGCATCTGGTAGTAGAGGCCGTTCTTGCAGGCCTTGCCGCATTCGGCGCCGGCCACGTACATCAGCGTCCAGAGGCCGGCGGTGTCTTCGCCGTCGTAGGGTTCGCCACTGTCGTCACGCAGCGCCAGGGTGTCCAGCTGGATATGCGGAATCAGCAGCTCGCCCTTGTTTTCGCGGGGCAGTTCCCAGGGGTCGACGAAATAGCGACCGGCGATGAAGAACAGTACAAAGGGGCCGACGATGGCCAGCAAGGTCAGCCTGTTTTTGTTGCGTGGAGACATCAGTTCAAGCGTCCGGTTGGTGCCGACGGCGCCCGCGCAGGCGCGCGATCAGATACATGATCAGGGCGGCCACCGCCAAACCCAGCCACTGCAGCGCGTAGGCCTGGTGGCGTTGCGGGCTCATCACCGTGGTGACGTCCTGCCAGGGCCGCGGCAGCGCCGCGGCGTCGCCGAGCGGTTGATCGGGGGCCACCCGTATCTCGAAGGGCGCTAATTCTACCCCAAGTCGATGGCCGATGGCTGCAAAATCCACCTTTTGTACCCGCAACGGCCACTGATTCTCCGGCAGCGGGGTGTCCTTGAGCACGAAGGTCTGCGCCGAGGGCTGGTAGGCGTTGCCGGTGACGGTGACCGGCCCGTCCACCGGGGGCACGTCGGGCAGCCGTGCCCGGTCCGCGCCGCGCGGCAGCCAGCCCCGGTTGATCAGTACCCAGCGGCCCTGATCGGTGCGCAGCGGGGTGAGCAGGAAGTAGCCGGCCACGCCCTGCCAGGTACGATTGTCCAGCAGCACGGAGCGCCGGTTATCCAGCTCGCCGCTGACCCGCACCGGGCGATGCTGCGGATCATCAAGGCCGATCGCGCGCTCCAGGGTTACCGGGGCCGCGCGGGCCTTTTCCGCCTGGTCGGCCAGCCACTCGCGTTTCTCCCCGGCGCGTTGCCACTGCCACCAGGAGAGGCTCAGGCAGAGCCCGACGACCAGCAGAGTCAGAACCAGTCCCAGCAACGACCGGCGCGCATTGCGGTTTGGCATATCTTTACGTGCACTCACGGGGGCGGTGGCTACAATGGGCGCGTATTGTAACCGACAACCGTATTCCGTCGAGGTGAATTATGTGGTGGGTCAAGCTGATCGTAATCGTTCTTCTTATCGCCGCGGTGGTGTCGCTGGCGCGCGCCCTGATGTCCCTGGTGCGCAACGAAGGCAAAAGCGGTAAGACCATGCGAGCGCTGGCCTGGCGGGTGGGGTTCTCGGTGATGGTGTTCGTGTTCATCCTGGTGAGCATGCTGATGGGCTGGATCCAGCCTCACGATGTGAACCCCACCACCCGTGAAGGTGCCCCCATCGAGCAGCAATAACGGCCCGCCACAAAACAAAAAGCCCCGGCTTGTGACCGGGGCTTTTCGTTTCCAGGGTGGTGTGGCGCGGGTTACAGCCAGTACACCACCACGAACAGGAACAGCCATACCACGTCCACGAAGTGCCAGTACCAGGCCCCCGCTTCCCAGGCAAAATTGTTTTCTTCGTCGAAGTGGCCCTTGATCACGCGCAGCAGGGTCACCAGGAGGAAGATGGTACCGATGGTCACATGGGCACCGTGGAAACCGGTCAGCATGAAGAACAGGCTGCCGTAGATGCCGGCATCCAGGGTCAGGCCCATCTCGGTGTAAGCGTGAATATACTCTTCCACCTGCAGACCCATGAAGATCATGCCCAACAGCACGGTGGCGGCCTGGAAGCCGATCAGCCGGCCGCGTTTGCCTTCCAGCAGTGCATGGTGAGCAATGGTCAGGGTGACCGAGCTGGCCAGCAGGATGGCGGTGTTGATCGCCGGCAGACCCCAGGCGCCCATGGCCTGAGTGGTGGTGCCGTCCGGGGTCTTCACCAGCGGCCACATGGCCTGGAAGCTCGGCCACAGCAGCTCGTGGGTCATGGCGTTGCTGCCGGCGCCGCCCAGCCACGGCACGATCAGCCAGCGGGTGTAGAACAGGGCCCCGAAGAAGGCGCCGAAGAACATCACCTCGGAGAAGATGAACCACAGCATGCCCTGGCGGTAGGAGATGCCCAGCTGGTTGCTGTGCAGGCCGCCCACGGACTCCTTGATGGTGTCGCGCCACCAGATGGCGATGATGAACAGCAGGGTGGCCAGGCCGACGAAGAACAGCGGCATGCCCCAGCTGCCCTGGAAGGTATCCGGGTCAGTGGCCTGCTGAATGAAGTTGGCACCGCCCACGGCGGTGAGGAACAGGCCCACGGAGGCCGCCAGGGGCCAGGGGCTGCTCTCGGGTACGTAATACTTTTCCGTTGCCATGTTGAAAATGTCTCCTGTACAACCGGCCGTTATTTGTTCGTCGCGGCGACGCGGTCGGTAACGTCAAAAATGGTGTAGGACAGCGTCAGCGTATTGATATGACGCGGCAATTCCGGGTCCAGGTAGAAAATCATCGGCATTTCCTTGCGCTCGCCCGCCGCCAGTGACTGCTGATCGAAGCAGAAGCACTGGGTTTTGTGCAGGTAGCGCGCCGCTTCCCCGGGGGAAACCGAGGGAATGCTTTGCGTGATGATGTCGCTGGACTTGGGATTGCTGGCGAAAAAGTTCACCAGCGTGATCTCTCCGGGATGCACTTCCACCCGGCGCGTCGCCGAAGTGAAATCACCGTTGACGCCCTCACCCCGCTGGGTGATGAATTCAACGGTGACGGTGCGGTCTTCCACCACCTGTGACGGGCCTTCGGTGCTCGCCGTTGTGGACGTTTTTCCATTCAGACCGGTGATATCGCAGATCACATCGTAAAACGGCACCATCGCGAAGGCGAAACCGAACATCGCCACCGCCCAGATAAGCAGCTTTCTGAGCGTGCGTTGGTTGCGCTGTTGCAGGTTCTGTTCGCTCATGGTGCCGTCCGAACTCCGTTACTTGACTACCGGCGGGGTGTCATAGGTGTGGAACGGCGCCGGTGACGGCACTTCCCATTCCAGACCTTCGGCGCCTTCCCAGGAACGGGCCGGTGCTTTCTCGCCTTTCTTCATGGCGCACAGCACGCACACCGCCAGGAACAGCAGCTGCGACAGACCGAACCAGAACCCGCCAATGGAGATCCAGAAGTTGTAGTCCGCGAACTGCAGCGCGTAGTCGGCGTAGCGGCGAGGCATGCCGGCCAGGCCCACGAAGTGCATCGGGAAGAACAGCAGGTTCACGGAGATCAGGGAACTCCAGAAGTGCAGCTCGCCGAGCAGCTTGTTGGGCATCACGCCGGACCACTTGGGCAGCCAGTAGTAGGCGGCGGCGAACATGCTGAACACCGCGCCGGACACCAGCACGTAGTGGAAGTGCGCGACCACGAAGTAGGTGTCGTGGTACTGGAAGTCCACCGGGGTGATCGCCAGCATCAGGCCGGACAGGCCGCCGCAGGTGAACAGGATCACGAAGGCGATGGCCCACTTCATGGGCAGTTCGAAGGTCATCGAGCCGCGCCACATGGTGGCCACCCAGTTGAACACTTTCACGCCGGTCGGTACCGAGATCAGCATGGTCATGTACATGAAGAACAGGGTGCCGGCCAGGGGCATGCCCACGGTGAACATATGGTGGGCCCAGACCACGAAGCTGAGCAGCGCGATGGAGGCGGTGGCGTAGACCATGGAGGCGTAACCGAACAGCGGCTTGCGCGCGAAGGTCGGAATGATCGCCGAGATAATGCCGAACGCCGGCAGAATCATGATGTACACCTCGGGGTGCCCGAAGAACCAGAACACGTGCTGGAACAGTACCGGGTCACCGCCGCCGGCGGCGTTGAAGAAGCTGGTGCCGAAGTGGCGGTCGGTGAGCATCATGGTCACCGCGCCGGCCAGAACCGGCATTACCGCGATCAGCAGGAAGGCGGTGATCAGCCAGGTCCATACGAACAGCGGCATCTTCATCAGCGTCATGCCGGGCGCACGCAGGTTGAACACGGTCACGATCACGTTGATGGCGCCCATGATGGAGGAGATACCCATCATGTGAACCGACAGAATGAACAGGTCGGTGGAAGCCGGGCCGTACTCGGTGGAGAGCGGCGCGTAGAAGGTCCAGCCGAAGTTCGGCGCGGCCGGGTTGCCGGCGCCGAAGGCGCTCATGAACACCGAGCTGAGCAGGATCAGGAACGCGAACGGCAGGATCCAGAAAGACCAGTTGTTCATGCGCGGCAACGCCATGTCCGGCGCGCCGATCATCAGCGGAATCATCCAGTTGGCCAGACCCACGAAGCCCGGCATAACGGCGCCGAACACCATGGCGAGACCGTGAACCGTGGTCATCTGGTTAAAGAATTCCGGGTCCACGAACTGCATGCCCGGTTCCAGCAATTCGGTACGGATCACCATGGCCAGAAGGCCGCCGGCCAGGAACATGGCGAAGCTGAACCACAGGTACAGGGTGCCGATGTCCTTATGGTTGGTGCTGAACAGCCATCGCTTCAGGCCTGTGGGGGCGTGGTGATGATGGTCATCGTGTGCTGCGGCGGTACTCATCGCTCTCCCCTCCCTACTCGTGGTCTTGAACGTCTTGGGGTTGAATCAAATCACCGGTGTCGTTACCCCAAGCGTTACGCTCATAAGTAACCACGGCGGCGATTTCCCTTGGCGACAGCTGGGCGCCGAAAGCGGGCATGGCTGCGCGACCGTTGATCAGCACGTCGATGTGCTCATCAAGGTGTTCTTCGTTGGTGGCGAAGTCGCTGCCCGCGAAGGCAACGCCGACACCGCCTTCACCGTTGTTGCCGTGGCAAACGGCACAGGCGCCGGCGTAGGTCTGCTCACCCAGTTCCATGGCCTCGTCGAGGTCGGCGAACGGGGTCAGGTCCGGTGCCGCGGCGGCTTCTTCCTTCTTCTCGGCCAGCCAGGTCTTGAACTCTTCCTGGCTTACCACCTCGGCCTCGATGGGCATGAAGGCGTGGTTCTTGCCGCACAGCTCGGCGCACTGACCATAGTAAGTGCCTTCCTTGCCCTCGGGTACCACGGTCCAGGTTTCGTTGACGAAGCCCGGGATGGCGTCTTTCTTGCCGCCGAAGTCGGGGACCCAGAACGAGTGGATCACGTCCGCGGCGGTGATCAGGAAGCGCACCTTCTGGCCTGACGGCAGCACCAGCGGCTTGTCCGCTTCCAGGTTGTAGTTCTTGTCTTTCTCCGGGAACTCGCTGCCCACGGCGTCCTGCGCGGTGCCGTAGGGGAACAGACCGCCGGCCAGGACCGGGTTGTTGATCTGTTCGGCGGGCGTGGCCAGGTTGGACATATAGGACACGCCGATGTTGTTGTCGTCCTCGTAGGTGAGGTACTCGTATTCCCACTTCCAGCGGTGGCCGGTGACCTTCACCGTGAGCTCCGCTTTCGAGGAGTCATCCAGCTCGATCAGCACCCGGGTGGCGGGCACCGCCATCGCGATCAGGATCACGAAGGGCACCACCGTCCACAGCACTTCCAGGAACACGTTCTCGTGGAAGGTGGAAGGGTTGGGGTTCTTGGACCGGCGGTGGCGGATCATGGAAACCAGGATGAGCCCGAATACCAGCAGACCAATAATGGTCACAATCCACAAAATAGTGGTATGAAGGTCGTAGACTTCCTGGCTGACGCCGGTGACACCGGGTCGCAGGTTTTCGTTGGAACGTTCAGTCCAATCGCTGGCCACGGCCATTCCGCTGATCATCAGCGAAGTGAGGCCGACCGCCGCGCGGTGGAACAGAGTTGACTGCATGCGTTAGCTCCCTGTTTTCCCCAGCGTGAACCCCCCGGAAGAAGGGGCCGCGCCTATTCTTGCCGTCACCGGCACCTGGAAAGCGAGTTTCAGGAATAGGGCTAGGTAACCCTGGTGATGCCGTGGTGCCCCGCCGGGTCCCTCCCGAGACGAGCGGGCGGCCAAGGGGGTGGCCCTGAGCCCGCCTAGCTTTTCAGGGAAATACGCGCCAAAACAATCACTTACAGTAAGTAAGGGAAAGGAAGGCGTGTCTCCGGACTGCGGCAAAATGCCCCACAGCATTGTGGGCGGTAACTCTAGTCATTCAAGGGGGCAAAGTCCAGCCGGAAAGCCGCCTGGAACGGGCCTTTCGGGAGATACCGCCGAGCCGAATTGTGCTAGACTGCGCGCCCTTTCAGCTCTTGGTTATATCCTCGGTCATGTCGAAAAGCCGTCAAATCTACAGGGTTATTTTCCTCAATCAGGGCCAGATCTACGAAATCTACGTGGGTGAGATCTTCCAAAGTGATCTGTACGGCTTCCTGGAGGTGGAGGAGTTTTTGTTCGGCGAGCGGGCCCAGGTGGTGGTGGATCCTTCCGAGGAGAAGCTCAAGAACCAGTTCGCCGGCGTGCACCGCTCGTTCATCCCGGTCAATGCCATCATCCGGATTGACGAGGTGGAGAAAGAGGGGGTAGGTAAAATTACTGAGGCGGGGAGCAATGTGACCGCGTTCCCGCTGCCTTTCGGCCCCGGTGGCAAGAAATAAAGTAGCCAAGGCTCTTCCGGCGACGTCCGGCCAGGTCTCTGGAATCCCGCCGGCCGGCTTTGCCGGCCTTTCGCGGGCAGGCCCGCTCGCACGGGCAAAAAGAAGGGCGTCCGCTTGCCGCTGAACGCCCTGAGGGTTGCCTGATTGTACTGGGAGACTTCAGAGGTTTAGTGTTCCGCCGCGCGGGAAAGTTCCCGCGCTGTTCCAAATTCGAGGGGCGATCAGCGTCCTTGCGCTATTGAGCCGTCATCCTTAGGCATTCTCGCCCGGGCGAAGCGCATCCTGCTTCCCTGGCCGCTCCTGGTCGGCCCTTCGCCCTTGACGAAGTGCATCCTTGCTCCCTGGCCCTCCTGTTGGGCCCTTCGTCCGCTACCGACGAGTGCATCGCCGATAACGTGAAGTATGAGTGGTGACGGCCGCCGGCGTTCACCCCTCTGGAGTACGGCTGTGAACCAGCGCACGCGGGTTTTTCGTATTTAACACAATCAGCGCGAATCCCCGGGTTCCGGGCGGGTAGGAAGCAGCACGCTGCTGTTTTCCGCGACGCTGTCGCCGCTGTCGTCGTGGCGGTTTTCCTTCTGGCTTTCGGGCAACCAGGGCGCGGTGTTGCCGGCCCCGTGGGCGGGCAGCCACAGGGCGGTGGTGATGGCGAGCAGGCCTTTAATAGCAAGCTTGGTCATGGTGTCGGCTCCCTGAATCGGCGTGACGGGGCGGTGCTTCCCCATTTTGAGAACCGAATGCTGGCAGGGTTCCGCGAAACATCCATGAAAGCCGGCTCAGTTATTGAGCTGGAACACGTCCATGATGGTCTGGGTGGCGTCCAGAATGCGCACCACCTCGTTGTCGATCACCACATCGGAATAGCCGCCCGGCGTGCGCAGCACCGAATCCGGCAGCGGGTAGCCCTGGTAGTAAAGGTCGTCCGGCAGGCGCCGCCCCTCGCTGAGCTTTTTCTGCCAGCCCGGCGGCAGGGACTGTCCGCGCGCCACTTTCTTCTGCAGCCCCGGTGGCAGGTCGCCGGCGCGGTAGCGGTTGCCGAATTCCCGCAGTGCCCGCCGTTCCTCGTCGTTGAACGGCCGGTATTGCCGGTGCTGTTCGCCGCCGGCGGCGTTCTGGGAGGCTTTCGCGCCGCCGGCCCAGGGCGGCGGGGCCGCGATGGTGGACAGCGGGGTGAGTGCCAGGGCACCGATCATCAGCGCTAACGGGCGATAGTTCATAAAAGTCCCTCTTTACTGGTGTGATCCTCAGTAGACCACGGTTGGCGGCGCGGATTCCGTGATGTTATCGCGTTCGTCGCTTGCCATCTGTAACCGGACCTATACGGTAAAGGGCGCTGTTTTGATGCGTTTTCGGGACCGTAACGGAGAGTATGGGAGAGCAACCATGAGCGAAGTGATCAATATACCGGTGGACTACCAGGTGGACGGCAAGGCCTTTCAGGGCCATCTGCTGTACCGGCGCGGCGCCACGCCCGGCCGGGGTCTGCTGATGGCGCCCAATTTCTTCGGCGTCACCGAGCGGGCGCTGGACCAGGCCGAGCAGTTGTTCGAC
Source organism: Alloalcanivorax sp. (assembly GCF_964221125.1). Taxonomy (NCBI): domain Bacteria; kingdom Pseudomonadati; phylum Pseudomonadota; class Gammaproteobacteria; order Oceanospirillales; family Alcanivoracaceae; genus Alloalcanivorax; species Alloalcanivorax sp. The sequence continues at coordinate 6,913 of NZ_CAXPXK010000055.1, read as the reverse complement.
GACGACAGCGTGATTTTCGTATTCGACCCGTTCGGCGTGGAAGGCCGGCCCCAGACACCGGAGCAGGCCATGGCCGCCATGGGCGCCCTCCGGGAAGACAACGATGCCCTGCGCGCCCGGCTCGCCGAGGCGCTGGCGGTGCTGACCCGGGAAGCCGGTGCCCTGGGCGTGCCCGCCGACCGTCTCGCCGCCTTCGGCTTCTGCTTCGGCGGCGCCTGCGTGCTGGAGCTGGCCCGCGCCGGCGCGGACCTGCGCGCCTTCGTCAGCTTCCACGGCCTGCTCGACACCCCCAGGCCCGCCGCCGGCCCGATCAAGGGCGCGGTGCTGGTGCTCAACGGCGCCGACGACCCCATGGTCAGCGACGAATCCCTGGTGGCGTTCAAGAAGGAAATGGATGCGGTGAACGCGGATTGGCAGCTCACCCACTTCGGCGGGGCGGTGCACTCCTTTACCGCGCCCAACGCCGACATGCCCGGGCGGGCGATGTACGACGCCAAGGTCGCCCGCCGCGCGTTCGCGGCCATGGACGACCTGTTCGACGAGGTGTTCGGCCAGCCCTCAGGTTTCTAGGTGCTGAGGGTCGCCATGTCGATCACGAAGCGGTACTTCACGTCGCCGTCTTTCATGCGCTGGTAGGCCTCGTTGATGTTGTGGATGTCGAGCATCTCCACATCGCAGCTGATGTCGTGCTCGGCGCAGAAATCCAGCACTTCCTGGGTTTCCGGCATACCGCCGATCAGCGAGCCGGCCAGGGTGCGCCGCTTGCCGATCAGGGCACCGGCGTGCACCGGCGGCTCCACCGTGTCCAGCAGCCCCACCAGGATGTGCTTGCCGTCGTAGGTGAGGGCGTTCAGGTAGGGGTTGAGGTCGTGGCGCACCGGCACGGTGTCGAGGATGAAATCCAGCTTGCCGGTCATTGCCGCCATCTGGTCCGCGTCGGTGGACACCACCACGTGGTCGGCGCCCTGTTTCTTCGCCTCGCCCACCTTGCTTTCCGAGCGGGTGAACAGGGTCACCTCGGCGCCCAGGGCCTTGGCGAATTTAACGCCCATGTGGCCGAGGCCGCCCATGCCCACCACGCCCACTTTATCGCCGGCTTTGACGCCGTAGTGGCGCAGCGGTGAGTAGGTGGTGATGCCGGCGCACAGAATCGGCGCGGCGGCGGCCGGGTCCAGCTTTTCCGGCACCCGCACCACGAAACGCTCGCTGACCACCACCGATTCGGAGTAGCCGCCGAAGGTGACGCTTTTGTCGTGGCGGTCGCGGCCGTTATAGGTGCCGGTCATGCCTTCCACGCAGTACTGTTCCAGACCGTCTTCGCAGGCCTCGCAATGGCGGCAGGAGTCCACCATGCAGCCGACACCGACCACGTCGCCGACCTTGAAGCCGCTGACGTCGTCGCCCACGGCGGTGACGCGGCCGATGATTTCATGGCCGGGCACCACCGGGTAAAGGGTGCGGCCCCAGTCGTTTTCGGCGAAATGAATGTCGGTGTGGCAGACGCCGCAGTAATCGATCTTGATCGCCACGTCATCCGGGCGCGGTGCGCGCCGCTGGATGGACATGGGGTGGACGCCGGAATCGGCGCTTTGCGCGCCGTAGGCTTTAATCTCGCTCATGGCGATGCTCTCCTCATTGGGTATCAGGTCGGACCGATCGCTAAGCGTTTCTACGAAGCCGGCTTGTGGGAGCGGGCCTCGCCCGCGAAAGGGAGCGACGCTCCCGGCAGGATACCAGAAACCTTTCTAATACCAGCCCCGAAAAGCTCTCTGGAATCCTGCCGGCCGGCTTTGCCGGCCTTTCGCTTGCAGGGCAAGCTCCCACAAAGCGGGCTTCGTAGAAGGAGACTCGGGTGTTTCAGGCCAGCGTTTGCTTCAGGAAAGCGGCGATGTCCTGAATTTCCTCCAGGCACACCGCGTGCTCCATGGGGTAGGTCTTGTAGGCCGGCTGATAGCCCTTGCCTTCCAGGGCCTGGGCCGCCTGGCTGCCGCCGGCTTCGGGCACCATCGGGTCGAACTGGCCGTGGGCGATGAACACCGGCAGCCCCTGGTTGGCCTCGCTCAGGGCGACGCTGTCCTGGGTGGCGAAATAGGTGGACAGCGCCATCAGGCCGGCCAGCTTTTTCGGGTGGCGCAGGGCCACTTCGTAGGCCACCGCGCCGCCCTGGGAAAAGCCGGCGATGACGATGCGCTCGCTGGGTACACCGCGCTCGATTTCCCGTTCGATCAGGGCGTCGATCTGGTCGGCGGAGCGGCGGATGCCGTCCACGTCGGTGGGACCTTCACCGCCCAGGCCGACGATGTCGTACCAGGCCGGCATCACCATGCCGCCGTTGATGGTCACCGGAATCTGCGGCGCGTGCGGAAACACGAAGCGCGTCGGCAGGTCCGCCGGCAGGCCCAGCTCCGGCACCACCGGCTCGAAGTCGTGGCCGCTGGCGCCCAGGCCGTGCAGCCAGATTACGCTGGCGACGGCGGGCTGTTGCGGTTCGATTTCCACACAGGGCAAATAACTCATTCTAGTCTCCGGCTACGATCACCCGCACCGCCTCCAGGCGGTAGCGGGCGTCCTGCAAGTGGGTTTCCAGGGCGGCGGTCTGCCGCTCCAGGAAGTCGATCTCTTCGTCGCGCACCAGCGGGTTCTTTTCCCGCAGCGCTTTCAGACGGCGCAGTTCCAGGTCCTGCTGTTCGCGCATGGCGGCCAGGGCGGTCTGGATGATCTCGTCCGCTTCGCCGCGCGCCTTGTTCTCGTCGTCCTTGAGCAGCTGTTCCAGCAGGGCTTTCTGGCTGGCGACGATCTTGCGCGCCAGCGGCTTTTCCAGCTTGTGGCACTGCTTGCACAGCGCCTCATGGCTGATCGCCGCGGACAGATCCCGGCCGCGGCCGTCCACCAGCCGGCGGATGGTGGTCACCGGCAGAAAGCGGTCCGCCTGCAGGTGTTTGGGCGCCACCGTTTCCACCGTGTAGGCCAGCTCCAGCAGCAGGGTGCCGGCTTTCACCTTGGGGTTCTTCAGCAGGCTCACCGACGCCTTGCCCCGGTGGGAGCCGAGAATCATATCCAGGGCGCCGGTCACCAGCGGGTGTTCCCAGGTGAGGAACTGCATGTCGTCGCGGGCCAGGGCGGTGGCGCGGTCATCGGTGACCGTCACGCCGTCGTCGGGCAGCTCCGGGAACGGCTCGCGCATGTGATTGCCCGGCTTGAGAATCCACGCCTGTTCGGAGTGCTCTTCCTGATCCACGCCGTAGTGGTCGAACAGGCGGCCCAGGAACGGCCAGGGGCTCTGGGCGTCCGCCTCGCGCAGTTTGTCCTTGAGGGTTTCCGCCCGTTCGGCGTCGAACGACGCCAGCTCCAGCAGGCGGTCGCGGCCGCTCTCCAGCAGCTCGCGCAGGCGCGCCGCCTCGGTACGGGTGGCCTCGATCAGGCGCTGCCGGGTGTCGGCGTCGCCGGGCAGGGCCAGCGCCGCTTCCAGGGTGTCCTGGGTGCGCAGGCGGATTTCGTGGCCCGCCGGGTTGGTCTGCTCGAAGGCGTTCATGCCCTGGTGGTACCAGTGGAACAGCACCTCCTGGCCATGGTTTTCAAAGTAGGGCACATGGACGCGGATCTCCTCGCTCTGGCCGATGCGATCCAGGCGACCGATGCGCTGCTCGAGCAGATCCGGATTCAGCGGCAGGTCCAGCAGCACCAGGTGGTGGGCGAACTGGAAGTTACGGCCCTCGGAGCCGATCTCGGAGCAGATCAGCGCCTGGGCGCCGTCCTCGCTGTCGGCGAAGTAGGCCGCCGCCCGGTCCCGCTCGATCAGATCCATGCCTTCGTGGAACACCGCCACGCTCATGCCCAGCTTGTAGCCGCAGTAGGCGTGCAGGTCGATGGCGGTGTCGCGGCGCGCGCAGATCACCAGCACTTTCTCGCCGCGCTGCGCCTTGAGGAATTTTTCCAGCCAGTTGACGCGCGGGTCCTCGGCGCACCAACGATCGTCCGGGAAGCCCGCCTCCGGGTACAGACGCAGCTCCGCTTCGTCGTCGTCCACTTCGTAGTTGCCGGGCAAGGGCAGGGGATAGCCCTCGACCTTGCGCGCCGGGAAGCCGGCGATGTTGTGGCGGGTATTGCGGAACAGAACCCGGCCCGGGCCGAAGCGGTCCAGCAGCTCCGCCAGTACGGTGTCGCGGTGGTCTTCGTCCACGGTCTCGCCGGGCAGCAGGGCGGCGGCCCGGTCTTTCAGCGCCGCCGGCCAGGTGTCCCGGTCGTGCAGCTCGCCGGCCAGTTCCGCCACTTCCCGGTACTGGCCCTGTTCCTCGACGAAGGCGTCCAGGCTCGGGTAGCGGTCCGGGTCCAGCAGCCGCAGGCGCGCGAAGTGGCTCTCCACGCCCAGCTGTTCCGGCGTGGCGGTGAGCAGCAACAGGCCGGGGCTGGTGCGCGCCAGCCGCTCGACGCGCTGATAGGCTTCCGACGGCGCGTCCTCGGACCACTCCAGATGGTGGGCTTCATCCACCACCACCAGGTCCCACTCGGCGGCGGCCAGGGTGTCGATGTCGCAGCCTTCCAGGAAGGCGGTGCTGCACAGGATCAACTGCTCGGACAGGAAGGGGTTGTCCACCACTTCCGGCGCGTCCGCCTCGCCCAGCTCCTCTGCGATCAGGTCGGCGAGCATGTCCTTGACGCTTTCCGCGCTGGGTTTGCCCAGGGCTTCCAGGCGCTCTTCGTCGAAGATCGAGAAACGCAGGTTGAAGCGCCGCGCCATCTCCACGAACCACTGGTGCACCAGGGCGTCCGGTACCACGATCAGCACCCGGCCGGCGCGGCCGGTCTGCAGTTGTTGGTGCAGAATCAGGCCCGCCTCGATGGTCTTGCCCAGGCCCACTTCGTCGGCCAGCAACACCCGGGGCGCGTAGCGCCGCGCCACCTGGTCGGCGATATAAAGCTGGTGACCGATCAGATCGATGCGCGGGCCGCGCAGGCCCTCGATCTCGGAGCCTTCGCGCTGGGCGCGGGCGCGCAGCGCCGACAGCCGCAGCTCGAACCAGCGGTTCGACGACAACTGGTTGGTGAGCAGACGGTCCATGGCGCCGCTGAGACGCAGCTGATGGCCGAGCAGAGACTCCGGCACCGGCTGCACATTGTCCGGCTCGCCGGCGGGGTGGGCGTGGTACACCATCAGCCCGTTGTGATCCTCGGCGCTTTGCACCACCAGCTCCAGGCCGTCGCCGGTGGTCAGGGTGTCGCCCTCGTCGAAGGTGATGCGTGACAGGGGCGCGTTGTTCTTGGCGTAGGTCCGCTCTTCTTCCACGGCCGGATAGAGCACCGTGACCAGACGGTAATCCACCTCCTTGATCAGGCCGAGGCCCAGTTCGGTCTCGGATTCACTGAGCCAGCGCTGGCCGGGGGTAAAGTCGGTCATAGATATCCTGTGGCCGGTGGATTCGGGAGCGGAATTATACGGATTCGGGGCCTTCAGTGCGATCAAAGCCGCCCGCTTCCTCGAAGAACGCCCGGGTGGCGTCGTCGGCGGGGAAGTAATGTTCGATGCGCAGCTCCTCCACCACCACGTCCACCGCGGTGCCGAAACAGGCCAGGGTGGAAAAGGTGCGCAGGCGCCGGCCGGCGATATCCAGCTCCAGGGTGAGCATCGGCTCCACGCTGGCCGGCGTGTGTTCCAGCAGGGCGTCCACGTCCGCCAGCTCGCTCAGCCGTTGATAGAGCGCGCGCAACACCGTATCCGGGCGGGTATCCAGATCCCGCCGCAGACGCCGCAGCAGGAAGCCGGCCACCGTCTCCCAGTTGGCGATGAACGGGCGGAACCCTTCCGGGTGGAACACCAGCTCGACCATGTTGCCGGTCTGCGGCAGCGGGCCGCCCTCGGCCACCACCGCCTGGATCAGCGCCTGCTGCGCCGGGTTGGCGAGCAGCAGATTCCAGTGCGCGTCCAGCACCGCCGCCGGATAGGGCGAATGGTTTTCCAGCATCACCTCCAGGGCCCGGCGCACCGGCGCCATGGCCTGATCGTCCAGCCGCGTTTCCGAGAAGCGCGGCGGATGGCCGGCGGCCACCAGCAGGTGATTGGTATCGCGGCAGCTGAGATCGAGCGCCTCCGCCAGCCGCTGCAACAAACCGGCGCTGGGCTGCGCCCGGCCGGTTTCCACGAAGCTCAGATGGCGGCTCGACACCTCCGCCCGCACCGCCAGATCCAGCTGGCTCAGCCGCCGGTTGCGGCGCCACTCCGATAACAAATGTCCCGCCTGCACTGTCGCCTCCCATTACCTCACGGGTAATTGTTTCGCTTCCCCGCAACGGGGATTCTGACTCTATCAGAAACCTGAAGGAGAAAGACCATGCCCTGGAAATCACTCAAACACGCTCTGCTCTTCAACGCCGTCGGCACCGCCCTGCTGGGCGCGCTGCTGATCGTCGATGCCGCCATCATCGCCGGCCTGCTCGGCGCCCACGCCGGCGCCATCCCGCCGCTGGTCTGCACCGTGGCCGGCGTCGTCTGCCTGCTGTTTGCCGCCGACCTGGCCATCGTCGGCACCCGCAAGCCGATCCCCCAGGGTCTGGCCAAACTGCTGACCCTGGCCGACGCCGCCTTCGTGGTCGCCATCCCCGTGGCGATGATCGCGGCGGCGCCGCTGCTCTCCATCCTTGGCCAGTTCCTGCTCGCCGACCTGGCCCTGCTCACCGCCTTCCTGATCTGGTGCCAGTGGCGCGGCCTGCGCCAGCCCCAACCCGCCCCGGCCAGCTTCTGACCTTGGCGCCGGTTTGTGGGAGCGGGCCCACCCGATCCCGGCGCTCCTTGGGAGATTCGCCGCCAGGGTTTCGTAGAAAGGTCCGGGCGGCGTTTCTGACCCGTGGCGGTTCCGCTGCCGAGTGAGCGGGGCAATGGTGGTGCCTGGAGGGAGCTGTTTGGCCAGGGAGGGCCAAA
>NZ_CAXPXK010000054.1:0-12586 GCF_964221125.1 Alloalcanivorax sp. | reverse complement strand
CTGGTGTTCGAAACCCCGAAGGGCAAGATGGTGCTGCGTGACGAGGACCACCAGGCGATGCAGGAGATGTATCACTTCCGCATCGAAGTGGAAAAGCGTGACGACTGGTTCGCCGACCGCACCGTGGAAGCGGGTGTGCCCAAGCTGATCCGCAAGATCGGCGTGGACGAAATGAACATTCCGATTCGCAACAAGCGCTAACACCAAGGGCGTGGCCTTCGCGGGTCACGCCCTCCAGGTTGCCGCTTTCCACGTGCGACTCGTGGCTTCCGAAAAACTCTAGAATATATTCCAATAAAAAGGGACCTCCCATGGCCTCCTTGCACCCCCAATCCGCCTCTGAACCGGTTCTGGAAACCCGCGGGCTGACCATTAACTTCGGTGGGCACGTGGCGGTTAATCAGGTGTCCTGCGCGTTCCACGCCGGCACCCTGACGTCCATCGTCGGCCCCAACGGTGCGGGCAAGACCACCTGGTTCAATCTTATTTCCGGACAGCTCGCCGCCAGTGCCGGCAGCGTGCATTTGTTCGATCAGGATATTACCGCGCTGGGCGCCGCCGCCCGGGCCGATAAGGGCCTGGGCCGCGCCTTCCAGCTGACCAACCTGTTTCCCAACCTGACCGCCCTGGAGAACGTGCGCCTGGCGGTGGCGTCGCGCTACCGCATCGGCCATGTGTTCTGGCAGATGGCCTCGCGCCGCCGCGACATCAGCGACCGCGCCGCCGCCTATCTGGAGCAGGTCAACCTGGGCAAGCGCGCCGACACGCCGGTGGCCAATCTGCCGCACGGTGATCAACGCAAACTGGAAGTGGCCCTGATGCTGGCGCTGGAGCCGGAGGTGTTCATGTTCGACGAACCCACCGCCGGCATGAGCGTGGACGAGGTGCCGGTGATTCTGGATTTGATCGCCGACATCAAGAACAAGCAGAACAAAGTGATTCTGCTGGTGGAACACAAAATGGACGTGGTGCGCTCCCTGTCGGACCGCATCGTGGTACTGCACAACGCTGAACTGGTGGCCGACGGCGAACCTTCCGAGGTGATCGCCTCGCCGATTGTTCAGGAAGCCTATCTGGGCGCGCCCCAGGAAGACACCGCCGGCGAGGAGGGCTGAACGATGGCCGAATCGATTCTTTCCCTGTCCGGCGTGCGCGCCGACATCGATCAATACCACATTCTTCACGGCGTGGACCTGGAAGTGCCCGCCGGCGAGCTCACCGTGCTGCTGGGGCGCAACGGCGCCGGCAAGAGCACCACACTGCGTACCATCATGGGCCTGACCACGATCACCGGCGGGAAGGTGCGCTTTCGCGGCGAGGACATCACCGGCCAGCCGACCCCGCGCATTGCCCGCAAGGGCATCGCCTTCGTGCCGGAAGACATGGGTATTTTCAGCCTGCTGACGGTGCGCGAAAACATGGTGCTGGCGGCGGTGAACGGCCCCCTGGACCCGGCCCGGCTGGACTGGGTTTTCGACCTGTTTCCACCGCTGAAAAAGTTCTGGGACCGGCCGGCGGGCAACCTCTCCGGCGGGCAGAAGCAGATGCTGGCGATCGCCCGGGCGATCATCGAGCCGCGCGAGCTGTTGCTGGTGGACGAACCCACCAAAGGGCTGGCGCCGGCGATCATCAACGATCTGGCCGGCGCGTTCGAGCAGCTTAAGCAGCAGCAGGTCACGGTGCTGCTGGTGGAGCAGAACTTTAATTTTTCCCGCCGCCTGGGTCAGTCCGCGGCGGTGATGAACGATGGCGGGGTGGTCTGGTCCGGCCAGATGACCGAACTCGCCGACAACGATGATCTCCAGCACGAGCTGCTGGGTCTGGGGCTCGGCGAGCACCAATAAGAATAGGAGTAAGACCATGTCGGCGCACGACGAAATTATTGGTCAACCAGCGCGGCCCAAGGGCTTCCTGGCACGCTTCGCGGCGTTCCGGGAAGACAAGCCGCATATCTTCCTGCTGCTGCTGATGATGGCGGTGGCCCTGTTGATGATGGACCCGCGCACCTGGGTACTGCTGACCATCAGCGGCCTGGCGATGGGTGCCATGGTGTTTTTGATGGCCTCGGGCATGACGCTCACCTTTGGGTTGATGAATGTCCTCAACCTGGCTCACGGGGCCTTTATTTCTTTGGGCGCTTTCTCTGGCGCCAGCGTGCTGCTGTGGCTCAGCAACCAGGCCAGCGAGCCGTCGCTGCTGATCAATCTGGCGGCGATTCTGCCGGCGCTGGGGTTCGCCCTGGTGGTGGCGGGGCTGCTGGGTCTGGTGTTCGAGCGGCTGGTGATCAAGCCGGTGTACGGCGACCACCTCAAGCAGAGTCTGGTCACGGTGGGCGGCTCCATTATCATCATGGAGCTGATCCATGTGGTGTGGGGGCCCAACGAGATTCCGGTGCCGCGCCCGGAGGCGCTCACCGGTGCCTTTCTGCTGCCCGATGCGCTGCCGGTGATCGGCGGCGTGGCGCTGGAAAAATACCGCCTTATCGCGGTGGTGCTGGGCCTGGCCATTTACGGGCTGATGACCTGGATCATCGAGCGCACCCGGGTCGGCATTTTGATCCGCGCCGGGGTGGAGAGCCGCGAGATGGTGGAAGTGCAGGGCTACCGCATCCGCCTGTTGTTCCTGGGCGTGTTCGTGGCCGGCTCGGCGCTGGCCGGCCTGGGCGGCGCCATGTGGGCCATGTACCGGGAGATCATCACCGCGCACATGGGCGATGAGCTGATGATCTCGGTGATCGTGGTGATCATCCTCGGCGGTCTGGGCTCCATCAAGGGCTGTTTCTACGGCGCCGTGCTGGTGGGCCTGATCAATCTGTATGTGGGTTACCTGGAACCCCGTCTGGCTGCGGTGGCCACGGTGGGGCTGATGGTGGGCGTGCTGATGTGGCGTCCGCAGGGCCTGATTCCGGTCATCAAAGTCTGAGGAGGCGCGCCATGTTTAATCGTATTCTTTCCGGCGACTATCCGCGTAGCCGGGCGCTCTCCGCACTGCTGGTGCTGATCGGCGTGTGTCTGGCCCTGGGGCCGTTCCTGTTCCCCGGCGTGCGCGCCTTTTCCATGCTCGGCATGATCTGCGTGTTCATTATCGTGGTGGCGTCCTACGACCTGATGCTGGGTTACACCCATATCGTGTCGTTCGCCCACACCATGTTTTTCGGCATCGGCGCCTACGGGGTGGCGATGTCCACGGACGCCTTCGGTTCCGGTTTCGGCGCCGTATTCATCGGCATCGGTGGCGCCGTGGTGATGAGCATTCTGCTGTCGCTGCTGCTCGGTTTGCTGTCGCTGCGGGTGAAAGCGATCTTCTTCGCGCTGGTGACCCTGGCGGTGGCGTTCGCCTTTCTCAGCCTGGTGACCCAGCTCTACAACATCACCGGCGGCGAAGACGGCCTGGCGGTGCGCAGCCCGCGCGAACTGGGCCCGGCGTTCCGGCCGTTGGATTCCTCGCTGCCGGGCTTCAGCGTGGTCGATTTCATCACCGGTGTGGTCGGCCAGGGCAGTATCGGCCAGGCGTTCAATGACGCCGTGTTCGAGGTGCGGGTGAGCGGCCGCCACCTGATGTACTACATCACCTTCGCGATCTCGCTGGGCGTGTTCCTGTTCCTGCTGCGCATGGTGAATTCCCCGTTCGGGCGGGTTCTGCAGGCGATCCGCGAGAACGAGTTCCGCGCCCAGGCGCTGGGTTACCGGACCGTGTTCTACCGCACCGCGGCAGTGATCGTGTCGGCGGTGCTGGCGACCCTGGCGGGCGTGCTGTTCGCGCTGATCAACCGTTACGTGAATCCGGAGAACACGCTCAACTTCGAGCTGATGGTGTTCATCCTGTTGATGTGCGTGATCGGCGGCATGGGCACCCTGTACGGCGCCGTGGTCGGCACCGCCGTGTTCCTGCTGGCGCAGAATTACCTGCAGGATCTGCTCGGGCTGCTGGTCAGCAACGCCGAGCCGGGCAGCCTGTTCGCCGAGCTGGCGGGCCCGGACCGCTGGCTGCTGTGGTTCGGTCTGTTGTTCGTGTTGAGCGTGTATTTCTTCCCCGCCGGTATCGTCGGCCAGTTGCGCCTTTGGGCGGAACGGCGCCGGGAGCGGAAAGCGGATAAGACGCCGGCGGCGTCGCCCCTGAAACAGGAGTCGTAGTCATGCGTCTTGAACAACGCGTCGCGGTGATCACCGGGGCCGGTCGCGGCATCGGCCGGGCGATCGCCGAGCGGTACGCCCGCGAGGGCGCCCGGGTGGCGGTGGCCGATCTGGACAGCGCCACCGCTGAGGAAGCGGCGGCGGCGATCCGTGACGCCGGCGGCGAGGCCCTGGCGCTGGCCATGGACGTCACCGACGAACAGGCGGTGGACGCCGGCGTTCAGCGTGTGGTGGACACCTGGGGCCGGCTCGACATCGCCTTCGCCAACGCCGGCATCCAGCATATCGAGTCCCTCGACAAGCTGGCGCTGGAGCACTGGCGCAAGGTCATGAGCGTGCACCTGGACGGTGCCTTCCTGCTCACCCGCGCGGCGCTGCGTCATATGTACGCGGGGCAGGGCGGCACGCTGCTGTACATGGGCTCGGTGCACTCCATGGAGGCCTCGCCGCTGAAAGCCCCCTACGTGGCCGCCAAGCACGGCCTGCTGGGGCTGTGCCGGGCGGTGGCCAAGGAGGGCGCCGGACACGGGGTGCGCAGCAACATCATCTGCCCCGGGTTCGTGCGCACGCCGCTGGTGGACAAGCAGATTCCGGAGCAGGCCCGCGAGCTGGGCATCTCGGAAGAGGAAGTGATCCGCAATGTGATGCTCAAGAACACCGTGGACGGCGAGTTCACCGCCGTGGAGGACATCAGTGAGCTGGCGGTGACGCTGGCGGCGTTCCCCTCGGCGGCGTTAACCGGCCAGTCCGTCGTGGTCAGCCACGGCTGGCACATGGGCTAGGGGAGAGCGGAATAAGGTCCGGGAGCCCGGCTCCATCCTTGGAGCCTGGAGATCGATCAGGCCTTCCGAGGGGTCGCAGAAAAGAAAACCTGAGGAGGGCTCACCGGACCACCGAAGTTACTGTACATCCGAACAGTAGTCAAGCGAAGCCCGACCTATTCGTCGGGCAGGGTGATGTTCAGTTCCAGAATCTCGCAGCCGGATTCCCGGTCCACCTGGATGTTGATGGCGTCCTGGTCCACCTCCACGTACTTACGCACCACCATCAGCAGCTCTTCCTGCAACTGGGGCAGGTAGTCCGGGCCGCCGCGGGTGGCCCGCTCGCGGGCAACGATGATCTGCAGGCGCTCCTTGGCCACCGAGGCGGATTTCTCTTTCTTGGGAAGCAGGTAGCTGAAAATGCTCATCATTGCGCTCCGAACAGACGGCCGAAGAGCCCTTTCTTGTTAGCGGTGAGGAAGCGGTGCGGGCGCTGCTCGCCGAGGAAGCGGGCGACCGCGTCCTCGTAGGCCTTGCCGGCGTCGGATTCGCTGTCGAGAATCACCGGCGCGCCGCTGTTACTGGCGTTGAGCACCGCCTGGGATTCCGGAATCACGCCCAGCAGGTCGATCGCCAGGATGTCCTTCACGTCCTCCACGGACAGCATTTCACCGCGCTCCACCCGTTCCGGGGAATAGCGGGTCAGCAGCAGGCTGGCGGGAATGTCGCCTTCGCCCCGCTCGGCCTTGCGGGTCTTGCTGGAGAGAATGCCGAGAATGCGGTCGGAGTCGCGCACGCTGGACACTTCCGGGTTGGTCACCACCACCGCTTCGTCGGCGAAATAGGCGGCGGTGAGCGCGCCTTTTTCGATGCCCGCCGGGCTGTCGCAGATGATGTATTCCATGCCCATGTCCTTGAGCCCTTCCAGGACTTTTTCCACGCCCTCCAGGGTCAGGGCGTCTTTGTCCCGGGTCTGGGAGGCGGGCAGGATGAACAGGTCCTCGACGCGCTTGTCCTTGATCAGACCCTGCTTGAGGTTGGCGTCGCCGTTGATCACGTTGACCAGATCGTAGACCACGCGCCGCTCACAGCCCATGATCAGATCCAGATTGCGCAGGCCCACGTCAAAATCGATGACCGTGGTTTTATGGCCGCGCTGGGCGAGGCCGGTTGCCAGCGCGGCGCTGGTGGTGGTTTTACCCACGCCGCCCTTGCCGGATGTTACGACCACGATTTTTGTCACGATCTCGTCTCCTAGGTTTTGCTGTCGGGTATGGCTTATTTGAGGTCCGCGAAGCGCATGGCGTCGCCGTCCAGAGTGATGTGCACCGCCTGTTTGCGGTGTTGCTCGGGCAGGTCTTCGGCGACCCGGTAAATCCCGGCGATGGAGACCAGCTCCGCGTCCAGTTTCTGGCAGAAGATGCGCGCGCTCTGGTCGCCGCGCACGCCGGCCAGCGCGCGCCCGCGCAGGGTGTTGTAGACGTGGATATGGCCTTCGGCGAGCAGCTCCGCGCCGGTGCTCACCGGCGCCAGCACGATCAGATCGCCGCGGCTGTAGATTTGCTGGCCGGAACGCACCGGCTGGTCGATCACCAGGGTGTGGCCGGCGTCGGCCGGTTGCTCCGCCTGCGGCGCCGGTTCGGCGCTGCGCGGCACGTCCCGGCCGCCGGCCAGGCTGATGCTGCCCAGGCCGAGCATGGCGGCGGTGTCGCTGTCCAGGTGCTCGTTGCGGGCCAGCGCCACCAGGTTCACGCCCAGGCCGCGCAGGGTGTCCACGGCGGCCATCAGGGCCACCTGGTCGGCGCCCTCGGGCTGCGCCAGGTCCACCACCACGGGCGCGTCGCGCAGCCACTGGGCGGCGTCTTCAAGCCGCTGGCTGACCTGTCGGTGCAGGGTGTTGGGGTCCAGGTCCTTGAGCAGCAGGACCGTCATCATCAGCATGCGGCCCTTGAACTCCAGAACCGCCTTTTCCTCGAATGCCACTGTCATTACGGGGGATCTTTATGAATATGGGTTGGCGCCGAAGGCGAGACGCAGAAAGCCTAGTCGAAAGCGGTAGCCGGTGAAAGCGGCGCGGCGGCCCGCCATTGTTAAATTTCGCCGATCTGGGATCGATCGAACAAAAAAAAGCCGCCCCGGAGGGCGGCTTTTGCGGATTTACCAGGGCCGCAATCAGGTCGGCCGCTGGGTGTTCATGTCGACTTCCTTCAACTCCTTGTCGAAGGCGTCGGTGAGCAGGCAGTCGTAGCGCATCTCGTCGTAGTCGAGAATCGCCTGTACCTGGTCGTTGGGGATGATGCCCTTGGCGGCGGCGTCTTCCAGCTTGGCCTGGAGGGTCTCGCCCTCCAGCTTGCCCTTGCCGTCCGCCTTCAGGAAGGCTTCGTAGTCGCGCTCCACTTCCAGCAGCTTGTTGTAGGTGACTTCCACCCGACCGATGCTGTCTTTCGGATCCACGCTGATGTAGGCGTTGGCGGCCAGCGCATCGCGCACGCTGCTGGGGTTCATGATCTGCTCGCCCAGGGTGCGGATCAGCTCGTCGCTGGGCTTCTGAGCACCGGCGGGCCGGCCGAACGGGAAGAACACGCCTTTGAGAATGCGCGCCACACCCATGTAGCCGAAGTTGCGGGCGAAGTCCTCCACCGCGTCGTGGATCTGGCTGAACGCGTGCTGCAGCGCATAGCGGGCGTGCGCGTCGTTGGCCTCGTCGCGGGGCAGGGTGGCGTGGAACTTCAACACCGCGCAGGCGATCAGCAGCTGGCTGTGCACGTCGCCGAGGCGCGCGGACACCATCTCGCGGCGCTTGAGGTCGCCGCCCAGCAGCGCGAACGCCACGTCGGAGAAGCTCGCCAGCACCGCGCTGTAGCGGGTGATCAGGCGGTACCAGGGGGCGCTGAAGCTATCCGCGTTGGCCGGAATCTCCGCCAGCGCGGCGCCGCTCAGGCCGTGCACCAGGCCGCGGCTCATGTTGCCCAGGGTGTGGCCGGCGTGCTTGAAGAACAGGCCTTCGAAGGTGTCCAGGCCGCGTTCCTGGTCCTCGTCCTGAATCGCCTGCAGCTCGTCGTACAGGTACGGATGGCAGCGCATCGCCCCCTGGCCGAAGATCATCAGCGAGCGGGTCAGAATGTTGGCGCCCTCCACGGTGATCGCCACGGGAATGGACTGGTAGGCCAGCGCCATGAAGTTACGCGGGCCCATCTGCACGGCGCGGCCACTGGCGATGTCCATGCCGTTGTTGATCAGCACGCGCATCATTTCCGTGGAGTGATACTTGGCCATGGCCGTGACCACGGAGATGGTGCCTTCCTCCAGGCCACGGGTGACCAGGTGGCGGTAGGCTTCCAGGGTGTAGGCCAGCCCCGCCACTTCCGCGGACGCTTCCTGCACGCCCTCGAAGTGGCCCACGGCGGTGCCGAACTGGCGGCGGATGCGCGAGAAGGCGCCGGTCATGCGGTAGCCCATCTCGCCGCTGGCGGTGGCCAGGGCGGGCAGGGAAACGCCGCGGCCCGCGCCCAGGCACTCGATCAGCATGCGCCAGCCTTTGCCGGCCATTTCCGGACCGCCGATGATGGCGTCCAGCGGCACGAACACGTCCTTGCCGTTGATCGGGCCGTTCATGAAGGGGGAACCGCCCGGGTTGTGGCGGCGGCCGATTTCCACGCCTTCGGTGTCGGCGGGTAGCAGGGCACAGGTAATGCCCAGCTCGTCCTGGTCACCCAGCAGGTGATCCGGGTCGTAGAGTTTAAAGGCCAGCCCCACCACGGTGGCGATCGGCGCCAGGGTGATCCAGCGCTTGGCGAAGTTCAGGCGCATGCCCAGCACTTCCTCGCCGTCCACGGTCTGCTTGCAGATCACGCCCTTATCGGGAATCGCGCCGGCGTCGGAGCCGGCTTCCGGGCCGGTCAGGCCGAAGCAGGGGATTTCCTCGCCGGAGGACAGGCCCGGCAGCCAGCGCTGTTTCTGCTCTTCGGTGCCGTACTTGGCGAGCAGCTCGCCGGGGCCCAGGGAGTTGGGCACCATGGCGGTCACCGCGGTGGTCAGCGAGCGGGTGGCGATCTTGCTCATGGTGCGGCTTTGCGCGTAGGGGCTGAAGTCCCGGCCGCCGTATTCCTTGGGAATGATCAGGCTGAAGAAGCCCTTGGTCTTCAGATAGTCCCAGACTTCCTCGGGCAGATCCTTGTGCTCGTGGTAGATCTTCCACTCATCGAGCATTTCACACAGTTCCTGGACTTCGTTATCCAGGAACGACTGCTCGTCCTCGGTGAGCTGGGTGAAATTCACCTTGGAAAAGTCATCCCAGTCGGGCTTGCCGCTGAACAGCTCCGCCTCGAACCAGGTGGCGCCGGCCTCGATGGCCTCGCGCTCGGTGTCGCCGATCGGCGGCATCATCTTGCCGAGCGTCTGATAGACCGGCTTGCTGATCAGCTTGCGGCGCAGGCCGGGGTGGTTGAGCACCACCAGCGCGCCGGCCAGCAGAATCAGAAGAATCGGGTTGTACAACCAGGACGCCAACAGACCGCACAGTAACCAGACCACGGCGAACGTAACGCTGCCGACGGTCAGGGATAACTGCATGTAGAAAATGGTCGTCAATGTCGCGACCAGAATTACCAGGGCCAAAAGGCTCAGCATGGTCATCTCCTTTGCCAGGACTTCACTTGTCGATCACAAGTATGAACCGGAAATACGCCTCCGGGCGGGCGTGGGTATCGTAACGAATCAAACATCAGGGTACCGAGCGAGCATGTACGGCACGTGAACGCCTGTTCCTGACCCCTAAGAGAATACTAACGCCCATGATGCCGCTTTCGTCTTGATTTAACAGTATTTAATCCGGCCACTTGCATCCTGTATCCATAGCCCCATTTGAGTACAATGCAGCGCAACTCACACTCGCTTAGCAAGCCGCTTCAAGGAGCAACCGTGCAGGACAACGCCGCCACTATCGACGTCACGGAACAAAACGTTCAGCAACTGCTGGAGCACTCACGTCAGGTGCCCGTGCTGTTTGGTTTCTGGGCGTCCTGGAGCCAGCCCAGCCAGCAAATGACCGTCATGCTGGAGAAACTGACCCAGGAATATCAGGGCAAGTTCGTCCTCGCCAAGGTCAACGCCGACGAGCAGGCCAACCTGACCAGCCAGTTCGGGGTGCGCGATCTGCCGTCCCTGAAGATGGTCTATCAGGGCCAGCTTGTCAGCGAACTGGAGGGCGCGCAAACCGAAAGCGCGGTGCGCCAGTGGCTCACCCCGGTGGTGGATCCGGACGCCGCCCAGCAGGAGCAGGAAGAGGGCTTCCTGGAGCAAATCCGCATGGCGATCGACGCCGGGCAGGGCGCCCAGGCCGAGCAGGCGTTGCGGCAAATGCTCTCCGAGCAGCCGGACAAGCACGCCTTCCGGGCGCTGCTGGTGGAGTACCTGCTCGGCGAGGGCCGCACTGACGAGGCGCAGTCGGTGCTGGCGGAAGTCACCGAGGACGTGGAAGCGCTGCGCCCGTTCCGGGCCCGCTTCGCGCTGCTGGAAAAGCTCGACAACGACGGCGTCGGCCTCAAGGAGCTGCAGGCGCGCATCGAGCGCGACGGCAAGCCGGAGGACCTGCACGCCTACGGCCTGCGCGCCGCCGCCGCCGGCCAGTTCCAGACCGGCCTGGACGCGCTGTTGCGGTTGCTGCGCGATCACCGCGACTACCAGGACGGGGTGGCCCGTTCGGCGCTGCTGGAAGTGTTCGAGTGCCTGCCCAAGGGCGATCCGCTGGCCAGCGAGTATCGCCGCAAGATGTTCACCTACCTCTACTAAGCGCCCGGCCCTTCCATCGGCGGATGCCGGTGTGTGGGAGCTGGGACCCTCCAGCGGGGGCGCGGGTCTGTGTTAGGCCACTTCAGAGCGGGCTGTGGGAGCGGGCCCCGCCCGCGAAAGGGAGCGAAGCTCCCGGCAGGATCCCAGAGACTTTTCTCTCCAGAGAGCCCGCACCGGGATCGGGTGTGCCCATCCAGGACACGCTGCGAGTACATCCCTGTAAGCTCGGATTTGGCCATCCCTGGCCAAATACGGTCCTGGATGGGCACACCCGATCCCGGTGCTCCTTGGAAGATTCCAAGCTCCCCTCCCTGGAGGGTCCGGCGGTGTTATGACCCGTGGCGGTGCCGCTGCTAAGTGAGCGGGGCAATGGTGGTGCCTGGAGGGAGCTGTTTGGCCAGGGACGGCCAAACTAACAGCGGCCATGGATGGCTTGAGCGGTCCCGGAAGGCACCACCATTGCACCGCGTCTCGGATACGGAGCACCGGACACCTGAAGAATTAAAGGTCTCTGGTATCCTGCCGGGTGGCTAAAGCCGCCCTTTCGCGGGCGGGGCCCGCTCCCACAAGGACCGCTTCCTACAGAGCCTGCTGCCTTCAGATGGCGCAGGTCTGCACACCGGTCGTGCACAACATTGGTGACTTCGGCCTAATTCGTGCACGCCAATAGTGCAAAATAGACGTCTCCGCACGTCTTTGCCTTCCCAATGCCCCGTTTTCTGGCGCTGCCTGTCCTGGCCCGATTCTTGTATGCCCTTAGCCGGTGCAATTCCGGCGGGCTGCTTCCCGCTGGTGCAATCCAGGCCGTGCGCGGCCGCGAGGACTAGGGACCTATAGCTATGAAAATGATCACGGCGGTAATCAAACCGTTCAAAGTGGATGACGTACGCGACGCCCTGGCGCAGATCGGCGTTCAGGGCATGACCGTCACCGAGGTAAAGGGCTTCGGCCGTCAGAAGGGCCACACCGAGCTGTACCGTGGCGCCGAGTACGTGGTGGACTTCGTGCCCAAGGTGAAGCTGGAGCTGGCGGTGGTGGACGAGCGCGTCGACCAGGCCGTGGAAGCCATCGCCCAGGCGGCCAGCAGCGGCAAGATCGGCGACGGCAAGATCTTTATCACCGCGCTGGAGCAGGCACTGCGTATCCGCACCGGTGAAACCGACAACGACGCCCTGTAAGGAGGCCCCATGCGATATCTGATTGCGGGCCTGCTGGCCCTGACGCCGTCTCTGGCGCTGGCGGACACCCTGGATAAAAGCGACAGCGCCTGGATTCTCACCGCCACCGCGTTGGTGCTGTTCATGACCCTGCCGGGTCTGGCGCTGTTCTACGGCGGCCTGGTGCGTAACAAGAACGTGCTGTCGGTGCTGATGCAGTGCTTCGCCATCGCCTGCGCGGTGTCGCTGGTGTGGCTGGTGGTGGGCTATTCCCTGGCGTTTTCCGACGGTGGCGCGGCCAACGCCTGGATCGGCGGCCTCAGCCATGTGTTCTTCGACGGCATCGGCCGCGACACGCTGGAGGGCAACCTGCCCAAGAGCCTGCACGGTTTGTTCCAGATGACCTTCGCGATCATTACCCCGGCGCTGATTGTCGGCGCCTTCGCCGAGCGCATGCGTTTCGGCGCCATGCTGGCGTTTTCGGTGCTGTGGGTGCTGGGTGTGTACGTGCCGATCTGTCACTGGGTGTGGGGCGGCGGCTGGCTCGCCGAACTGGGCCTGTACGACTTCGCCGGCGGCACCGTGGTGCACATCACCGCCGGTGTGGCGGCGCTGGTGGCGGCGGTGGTGCTGGGCCGCCGTCAGGACTGGCCCGGCCAGGCCATGAAGCCGCACAACATGACCATGACGGTGATGGGCGCCGGCATGCTGTGGGTGGGCTGGTTCGGCTTTAACGGCGGCTCCG
>NZ_CAXPXK010000053.1:0-46790 GCF_964221125.1 Alloalcanivorax sp. | reverse complement strand
ATTGTTGCCGTTTTTATTTATGCGCTGGGGAAGAAGAGCATGAGGGAATCAGTCAGTGAATTGATGCAGCGGTTCCGCCTGGAGCCGCTGGAGGACAACCTGTTCCGGGGGCTCAGCGAGGCCAACGGGCAGAGCAGTATCTTCGGCGGCCTGGTGGCCGGGCAGGCGTTGCTGGCGGCCTCGATGACGGTGCCGGAGGACCGCCCGGTGCACTCCCTGCACGCCTATTTCCTGCGGCCCGGCGATATCCGCCAGCCGGTGGTCTACGACGTGGACCGGATCCGCGACGGCAAGAGCTTCACCACCCGCCGGGTCAACGCGATTCAGCACGGCCGTCCTATTTTTAGTCTGTCCACGTCTTTCCAGGTGGAAGAGGAGGGCAGCCGCCACCAGACGCCGATGCCGGACGTGCCGGCGCCGGAGGATCTGGAGAGCGACGAGAGCGCCCGCCTGCGGGTGGCGGACCGCATTCCCGAGCAGTTCCGCGCCGCCTTTCTGCGCGAGCGGCCGGTGGAATTCCGCCCGGTGACGCCGCGCGACGTGTTCGCCCCGGAGTCCCGCGAGCCGCTCAAGCAGTTCTGGTTCCGGGTGCCGGACCCGATCGAGGCGGACCGCATGACCCACAAGGCGTTGCTGACTTATTGTTCGGATTTCGGTTTCATGGGCACCGCCATGCAGCCCCACGGCATGACCTTCTGGCAGAGCAATGTGCAGTGCGCCAGCCTGGACCACGCCATGTGGTTCTATGACGACCTGCGCGTGGACGACTGGCTGCTCTATCACTGCGAGAGCCCCGGCGCCGCCGGCGCGCGGGGGCTGACCTTCGGAGCCATCTACCGCCGCGACGGCACTCTGGTGGCCTCGGTGGCCCAGGAAGGGCTGATGCGGCTGCGGCCGGGCGAAGACCCGGTGTAAGTACCCTGGAAGATGCGCGGGTTTGGCGCTATCATGCGCGCCCCCATGACCGCCAACCCAAACCGATGAGGGGCGCAGCCGTGAACAAACTGGAAGACCACTTCGGACGCTGGAAAAACCGCGAAGAAATCGCAGAGGCCATGATCCCCATGATCGGCCGTCTCTACCGCGAGAAGAACGTGACCACCACCGTGTACAGCCGGTCCCTGGTCAACAATTCCGTGATCCAGATCCTCAAGACCCATCGCTTCGTCAAGCAGATCGAGGACTCCGAGCTGTTCGAGAGCGGTCTTTCCGTGGTCGATTCCTTCCCGATCCTGCAGGAAGTGACCAAGCTGGATCTGGGCCCCTGCCGCCTGGACATCGGCAAGCTGGCGGTGGAGTACAAGAAGGACAGCCGTGGCCTGTCCGTCGAGGACTACGTCCGCGAGGAGCTGGGCGAGGCGGTCAACGATAAGGTGGACCTGCCGGGCCAGACCGACGTGGTGCTGTACGGTTTCGGCCGTATCGGCCGCCTGCTGGCCCGCCTGCTGATCGAGAAGACCGGCTCCGGCGACGGCCTGCGCCTGAAGGCCGTGGTGGTCCGCGAGACCGGCAAGGGCGACCTGCAGAAGCGCGCCAGCCTGCTGCGCCGCGATTCCGTGCATGGCCCGTTCGCCGGCACCATCGCCGTGGACGAGGAAGACAACGCGATCATCGCCAACGGCAACTACATCAAGATCATTTACGCCAATGATCCGTCGGCGATCGACTACACCCAGTACGGCATCCAGGACGCGCTGCTGGTGGACAACACCGGCAAATGGCGCGACCGCGAGGGTCTCGGCCAGCACCTGAAGTGCCCGGGCATCAGCAAGGCGATCCTCACCGCGCCCGGCAAGGGCGACATCAAGAACATCGTGCCCGGCGTCAACCACGGCATGGTGGAGGACAGCGACACCATTCTGTCCCTGGCGAGCTGCACCACCAACGCCATCGTGCCGCCGCTCAAGGCGCTCAGCGACAAGTTCGGCATTGAGTACGGCCACGTGGAGACGGTGCACTCCTACACCAACGACCAGAACCTGCTGGACAACTTCCACAAGGGTCCGCGCCGGGGCCGGGCCGCGCCGCTGAACATGGTGCTGACCGAGACCGGGGCCGCTACGGCCGCCGCCAAGGCGCTGCCGGAGCTGGGCGGCAAGCTCAGCGGCAACTCCATCCGGGTGCCGACCCCGGACGTCTCCATGGCGATTCTCAACCTGACCCTGGAGCAGGAAACCACCCTTGAGGAGCTCAACGACTACCTGCGCTGGGTGAGCCTGCACTCGCCGCTGCAGCGTCAGCTGGACTTCATCCGCAGTCCGGACGCGGTGTCCACGGACTTCGTGGGCTCCCGGCACGCGTCGGTGGTGGACGCCGAGGCGACCATCGTCAACGGCCGCCACTGCGTGCTTTATGTCTGGTACGACAATGAGTTCGGCTACAGCTGCCAGGTGGTGCGGCTTCTGCAGCAACTGTCCGGGGTTGAATACCCGATTTACCCCAAGGATTGAGCCGTAGAACCTGAAAAAGCCCGCTTTCGCGGGCTTTTTTTCGACCGGGACACGCGGGCCCAGGCGGGTAATCCCACACGGTCAGTCCTGGCATCCGAACCACTCGGTCATTATAATGGCGCCGCCTTCCCACCTCCGCCTCCATCGCGGCCATCCGGGGAAAGCACCGCTTGACTTCAGAACACGCAACGTGGGCGAGACACTATGATCAAAATCAAGAAGGGGCTTGACCTGCCCATCGCTGGCGCGCCACGCCAGGCGATTGAGGAGGGTCATCAGGTCCGTTCTGTCGCCGTGCTCGGCGGCGACTACATGGGGATGAAGCCGACCATGGAGGTCCGCGAAGGCGACACGGTCAAGAAGGGCCAGCTGCTCTTCACGGATAAAAAGACCGATGGCGTGAAATACACCGCCCCCGCCGCCGGCAAGGTGGTGGCGATCAACCGCGGCCACAAGCGCGTGCTGCAGTCCGTGGTGATCGAGGTGGCCGACCAGGAAGACGAGGTCGAGTTCGACGCCCATGACGCCGCCGCCCTGGCTTCCCTGGACCGCGAGGCGGTACAGCGCCAGCTGATCGATTCCGGCGAGTGGACGCTGCTGCGCACCCGCCCGTTCGGCAAGGTGCCGGCGCCCGGCACCACCCCCAACTCGATTTTCGTCACCGCCATGGACACCAACCCCCTGGCGCAGGACCCGGCGGTGGTGATCAAGGCCAACGAGAGCAGCTTCCGCCACGGTCTCGCCGTGCTGGGCCGCCTCACCGACGGCCCGGTCTGGGTGTGCCGCGCGCCGGGCGGTGATCTGCCGGCCTTCGCCGAAGGCCAGATCCGTGAAGAAACCTTCACCGGCAAGCACCCGGCGGGCAACGCCGGCACCCATGTGCATTATCTTGACCCTGTCAGCCTCGCCAAGACCGTCTGGACGGTGGGCTACCAGGAAGTGATCGCCATCGGCAAGCTGTTCACCGAAGGCAAGATCAGCACCGACCGGGTAGTGGCGCTGACCGGTCCCCAGGTAAAAACGCCGCGTCTGATGCGCACCCGCGTGGGGGCCGGCATGGAAGACTTCACGCGCGGTGAACTCAAGGACGGCGACAATCGCATCGTGGGCGGCTCCGTGTTCAACGGCCATCACGCCCGCGGCCCGCTGATGTTCCTGAGCCGTTTCAGCAACCAGGTGACGGTGCTGCGCGAAGGCCGCGAGCGGCAGTTGCTGGGGTATATCTCACCGGGGCCCAACCGCTTCTCGGTGATGAACATTTATCTGTCCAAGCTGATGCCCGGCAAGCGCTTCAATCTGACCACCACCACCAACGGCAGTGAGCGCGCCATGGTACCGATCGGTGCCTACGAGCAGGTGATGCCGCTGGACATTCTGCCCACTCAACTGTTGCGCTCGCTGATCGTCGGCGACACCGATTCCGCCATCGCGCTGGGCGCGCTGGAAGTAGTGGAAGAGGACCTGGCGCTGTGCACCTACGTGTGCCCCGGCAAGTACGAGTACGGGCCGATTCTGCGCGACAACCTGACCACGATCGAGGTGGAGAGCTGAGATGGGCCTGAGAAACTACATCGACGACAAAATCGCGCCTCATTTCCACGAGGGCGGCAAGCTCGAGAAGTACTACGTCTTCTTCGAGATGTTCGACACCATGCTGTACAGCCCGGATTCGGTGACCCGGTCCGCCGCCCATGTGCGCGACGGCATCGACCTGAAGCGGATCATGATGACGGTCTGGTTCGCCACCTTCCCGGCGATCCTGTTCGGCCTCTACAACACCGGTTATCAGGCCAACCTGCAGATCACCGAGTTCGGTTACGACGCCATCCCCGGCTGGCGCGCCGACCTGGTGGCCATGCTGGCGGGCTTCGACTACCAGAGCTTCTGGGCCAATATGCTGCACGGCCTGGTCTACTACGTGCCGATTCTGGCCACCGTCTACCTCACCGGCTTCTTCTGGGAAGCCCTGTTCGCGTGGAAGCGCGGCCATGAGGTGAACGAGGGCTTCTTCGTCACCGGTATCCTGTTCACCCTGATTCTGCCGCCGGCGATTCCCCTCTGGCAGGTGGTGCTGGGCGTGTCCTTCGGCGTGGTGATCGGCAAGGAAGTGTTCGGCGGCACCGGCAAGAACTTCCTCAACCCGGCGCTGGTGGGCCGTGCCTTCCTGTATTTCGCCTACCCGGCGCAGATGTCCGGTGACGCGGTGTGGACCGCGGTGGACAACTTCTCCGGCGCGACGCCGTTGTCCCTGGCCGCCAGCGGCGACCTGAACTTCGCCGCCGGCCTGGGCGAGAACGCCCTGGCCGCCGGCGCCAACGGCGCCACCCAGAGCCTGGCCTGGATGGACACCTTCCTGGGCGGTATCCAGGGTTGTATCGGCGAGACCTCGGTGATCGCCATCGGCCTGGGCGCGATCTTCCTGCTGTTCACCAAGATCGCCTCCTGGCGCATCATGCTGGGCGTGCTGCTGGGCATGGTGGCGATGAGCGCGGTGTTCAACGGCGTCGGAAGCGACAGCAACCCGATGTTCGCGATGCCCTGGTACTGGCACCTGACCGTAGGCGGCCTGGCGTTCGGCCTGGTGTTCATGGCCACCGACCCGGTGTCCGCGGCGATGACCAACACCGGCAAGCTGATCTTCGGCGCGCTGATCGGTGTTATGACGGTGCTGATCCGGGTGATCAACCCGGCGTTCCCGGAGGGCATCATGCTGGCGATTCTGTTCGGCAACCTGTGCGCGCCCTTGATTGACTACTTTGTTACCCAGGCGAACATCCGTCGTCGCCTGCGTCGGACCGGGGGAGTGGCGTAATGGCTGGAAAGAACGAAAGCGTAGGCAAGACTCTGCTGGTCGCGTTCCTGGTGTGTCTGGTGTGCGCGGTGGTGGTCTCCACCGCCGCCGTGAGCCTGCGCCCGGTGCAGCAGAAGAACCAGACCCTGGACCGGCGCGTGAACATTCTGCAGGCCGCGGATCTGTACCAGCCGGGCATGGACGTGGAAAAGGCGTTCAACACCATCGAGCGCAAGTTCATTGATCTGGAAACCGGCGAGTACGTGGAAAAACCGGACTCCTACGACCAGCTCAAGGCCGCCAAGGATCCCGAGCGCAGCGAGCGCCTCAGCGGCGAGGAAGACATCGCCGGCATCAAGTCCCAGGCGGACGTGGCCGAGGTGTTCCTGGCGCGCAAGGATAACGGCGAGCTGAGCCGCATTATCCTGCCGGTGCGCGGCTACGGCCTGTGGTCCACCCTGTACGGGTTCATGGCCCTGGAAGCCGACGGCAAGACCATCGCCGGGCTGGGCTTCTACCAGCACGGGGAAACCCCGGGCCTGGGCGGTGAAGTGGACAACCCGAAGTGGAAAGCACTCTGGGAAGGCAAGAAGCTCTACGACGAAGACGGCGACATCGCCATCGAAGTGGTCAAGGGCTCCGTGGACAGCGGTACGCCCAACGCGGAAAACAAAGTCGACGGCCTGGCCGGCGCCACCCTGACCAGTAAGGGCGTCAGCAACCTGGTGCGGTTCTGGGTCGGCGAGAAGGGCTTCGGTCCTTATCTTGAGCGCATGCGGAACCAAAGCGGAGGAGAAGCGTAATGGCGGAGAAAACCAAGGACCTGTTATTCGGTCCCATTTTCGACAATAACCCCATCGCGCTGCAGATCCTGGGTATCTGCTCCGCGCTGGCGGTCACCAGTAACCTCAGCACCACGGTCACCATGTGTATCGCTCTGACCCTGGTGGTGGCGTTCTCCAACTTTTTCGTCAGCACGATCCGCAACAGCATTCCGTCGAGCATCCGGATCATCGTGCAGATGACCATCATCGCCTCGCTGGTCATCGTCGTGGATCAGTTCCTGAAAGCCTACGCGTACAGCATCTCCAAGCAGCTGTCGGTGTTCGTCGGCCTGATCATCACCAACTGTATCGTGATGGGCCGCGCCGAAGCGTTCGCCATGCAGAACAAGCCGCTGCCGTCGTTCATGGACGGCATCGGTAACGGCCTGGGCTATTCCGTGCTGCTGCTGGTGCTGGGCTTTATCCGTGAGCTGTTCGGCGCCGGCAGCCTGTTCGGCGTGCAGGTGCTGCCCTCGGTCGCCGACGGCGGCTGGTACCAGACCAACGGCCTGCTGTTGTTGCCGCCCAGCGCCTTCTTCCTGATCGGCTTCTTCATCTGGGCGGTGCGCGCCTGGAAGCCGGAGCAGGTGGAAGAGGACGACTTCAAGATGAAGCCGCACACCCGTGTCAGCGACGCGTTCTAAGCGACGGCCTGGAGGATTTGAAGCATGTTTGAACATTATCTGAGCCTGTTCGTACGCGCCGTTTTCGTTGAGAACATGGCGCTGGCTTTCTTCCTTGGCATGTGCACCTTTATCGCCGTGTCCAAGAAAATCTCCACGGCCATTGGTCTGGGTGTCGCCGTGGTGGTGACCCTCACCATCACCGTGCCGGTGAACAACCTGATCCTGAACTACCTGCTCGGCGAAGGCGCACTGGCCTGGACCGGCATCGAGGCGCTGGCCAATCTGGACCTGCGCTTCCTGGGGCTGCTCAGCTACATCGGGGTGATCGCCGCGCTGATCCAGATTCTCGAGATGACGCTGGATAAATACGTGCCCAGCCTCTACAACGCGCTGGGCGTGTTCCTGCCGCTGATCACGGTGAACTGCGCGATTCTCGGCGCGTCCCTGTTCATGGTGGAGCGTGACTACAACCTGGGCGAGTCCCTGGTTTACGGCATCGGCGCCGGCACCGGCTGGGCCCTGGCCATCACGCTGCTGGCCGGTATCCGTGAGAAACTGAAGTACAGCGATGTGCCCGACGGCCTCAAGGGGCTGGGCATCACCTTCATTACCGTGGGGCTGATGTCGCTCGGGTTCATGTCCTTCTCCGGCGTGCAGTTGTAAAGGGGAAACAGCATCATGAGTTTTGAAATTATTCTCGGCGTGGTCATGTTCACCACCATCGTGCTGGCACTGGTGGCGGTGATTCTGGTGGCCCGCTCCCGGCTGGTGGTCAGCGGCAATGTGCACATCGACATCAACAACGATGCCGAAAAGGCCATCGACGCCCCGGCCGGCGGCAAGCTGCTCGGCACCCTGGCCGACCAGGGTATCTTCCTGTCCTCCGCCTGTGGCGGCGGCGGCACCTGCGCGCAGTGCCGTTGCCAGGTGCTGGAAGGCGGCGGTGACATCCTGCCCACCGAGGAAGGCCATTTCACCAAAGGCCAGATCCGCGACGGCTGGCGCCTGAGCTGCCAGGTGGCGGTCAAGCAGGACATGAAGATCAAGGTGCCGGAGGAATTCTTCGGCGTGAAGAAGTGGGAATGCGAGGTGGTGTCCAACCCCAACGTGGCCACCTTCATCAAGGAACTGACCCTGAAGCTGCCGGAAGGCGAGAACGTGGATTTCCGCGCCGGCGGTTACGTGCAGCTGGAATCGCCGCCCTACGACATCAAGTTTTCCGACTTCGACATCGAAGAGGAATTCCGCGGTGACTGGGAGCGCTTCAACTTCTTCGATCTCACGGCGAAAAGCGACGAGACCGTGGTACGCGCCTACTCCATGGCCAATTACCCGGAAGAGAAGGGCATCCTCAAGTTCAACATCCGTATCGCCACGCCGCCTCCGGGCTCCCAGGGCATTCAGCCCGGCCTGATGAGCTCCTACGTGTTCAGCCTGAAGCCCGGCGACAAGATCACCGTGTTCGGGCCCTTCGGCGAGTTCTTCGCCAAGGACACCGACGCGGAGATGGTGTTCATCGGCGGTGGCGCCGGCATGGCGCCCATGCGCAGCCACATCTTCGACCAGCTCAAGCGCCTCAACTCCAAGCGTAAGATCAGCTTCTGGTACGGCGCCCGCTCGATCCGCGAGACCTTTTACTCGGAAGAGTACGACAAGCTGGCCGAAGAGAACGATAACTTCGAGTGGCACCTGGCGCTGTCCGATCCGCTGCCCGAGGACAACTGGGAAGGCCCCACCGGCTTCATCCACAACGTGGTCTACGACATGTACCTCAAGGACCATCCGGCGCCGGAGGACTGCGAGTACTACATGTGCGGCCCGCCGATGATGAACGCCTCGGTGATCAAGATGCTCGAGGACCTGGGCGTCGAACCCGAAAACATCATGCTGGATGATTTCGGCGGGTGAGCCTTCTTTGTGCGAGCGGGCCCAGCCCGCGAAAGGCAAGCTCCGCTTGCCGGCAGGATTCCAGAGACGTTGTTTGTGCTGCCGTTAGAAAGGGCTCTGGGATCCTGCCGGGAGTTTCGCTCCCTTTCGCGGGCAAGGCCCGCTCCCACAAGGCCCGCTCCCACAATTTCTGCAAGCCGCTTTCAACCTTCAACCTTGTCGTAGGCAGGCCGATGCGAAACCCGCTCCTTCGTTTTTCCTTGCTGCTGGTGGCGTTCGCACTCCTGACCGCCTGCGACGACACCACCGATCGTCTTTCCCAGCTCTCCGGGCCCACCATGGGCACCAGCTGGTCGGTGAAGTTCACCGGCACCCCGGAGAACGGCGTGCCGGCGCTCAAGAGCGCGATTGAGTCCTCCCTGGAGGACATCAACCAGGAAATGAGCACCTACCTGCCGGATTCGGCGATCAGCCGGTTCAACGGCCTGGAGGCGGGCGGCAGCCTGGTGCTGCCGTCGGATTTCGCCATGGTGCTGGACGAGGCCCTGGGTCTGGCCGAGGCCACCGACGGCGCCTACGACGTGACCGTGGGGCCGCTGGTCAACCTGTGGGGCTTCGGGCCGGACCCGGAACGCTTCGAGCCGCCGGCGGCGGAAGACATCGAGGCGGCCCGCCGGCGGGTCGGCTGGCACAAGCTGAAGCTGGACGACCGCACCCTGACGCAGCCGGGCGGTGTCTATTTGGATCTGTCCTCCATCGCCAAGGGTTTCGCCGTGGATAAGCTGGCGCATCTGCTTGAAAAAGCGGGTATCAGCAATTATCTGGTGGAGATCGGCGGCGAACTGCGCGCTTCCGGCACCAAGCCCCAGGGCCTGCCCTGGCGGGTGGCGGTGGAACGGCCGATCCCCGGTGTGCGCGAAGTGGAGAAGGTGGTGCCGCTGCGCGACCTGGCCATCGCCTCCAGCGGTGACTACCGCAATTTCTTCGAGAAAGACGGCAAGCTCTATTCCCACACCCTGGACCCGCGCACCGGCCGGCCGGTGGAGCATAAACTGGGCTCGGTGACCGTGTTACACTCCAGTTGTGCCACCGCGGACGGGCTCGCCACCGCGCTCACCGTACTCGGCCCGGAGAAGGGCCTGGCGTTCGCCGAAGAGCGTGAACTGGCGGTGCTGTTTATTGTCCGAACTGATGACGGGGTCGAAGAAGTCATGACCCCGGCTTTCGAGGCGCTCCTCGAGAGCCGTGAAGGAGGAAACTGAAATGCTCGCAACCGTGATAGCCAGTATTGTTGTCTTCGCGCTGCTGTTCACCGGCATGGCGATCGGCTCGATTCTCGCCAATAAACCGGTGAAGGGTTCCTGCGGCGGTCTCGCCACCCTGGGCATGAAGCAGGGCTGTGAAATCTGCGGCGGCGACCAGGACGCCTGCGACGAAAACAGCCGCGAAGTGAACGCCAAGCGCGCCGGCGAACTCGGCAAGGACGTCCTCAAGACCTGATCTTGCTCTCTGGGATTACCCCCGCCCCACAATCACCGCGGTCCGCAACCTCGACTGCCCATACCGCGTCATCTGCTCGAAGCGATCCCGGCTGATCGGCACGTGCTGGCAGTCCAGCGGCACCTGATCGTCCGCCGGGTCCGGGTCGTGAATGTAGAAGCACTCCCGGTCGGCGCCGCTCACTACCACCCAGTGGGGCGCCTTGCGCCCGTCCAGCCGCCAGGTACTGATCAGCACGATGGCCACTTCGCCGTCCTGTAACGCCTGGTCCAGCCGCTCGGCGGTGAGCTCCTGGTAGTGCACCGGCACCGCCTGATGTTTCGCTTCGTCCTCGAAATGCCGGTGTACGGTTTCGATCACCCGCTTCTTGTTCTCATCGCGCACCGAATCCAGAAACAACGGCCCGCTCTGGTTGCAGTAGACGGTGGCGCTCAGCCCCCGGCGGCGGGCGGCCAGCGCCAGGCCCAGCGGGTGGCAGCCGCCGTGGCCGGCGGTCATGAAGATGGTGGTGGCTTCCCGCCATATCAGCAGCTCGTCGGTGTCCGCCGGGGCGTGGCCGTCCAGGGCGTGGCGGGCCATCAGCAGGCAGGCGGGCCCGCAGGTGAATTCGGTGGTCTGGCGCACCCAGGGAATATCCAGCCGCGCCGGGTTCTCCGGCTTGTAGTGCAGCCGCTTCTGGAAGCGCAGGGCGTCCTGGTGGTCCTCATAGTAGTCCGGGGTTTCCGCGAACAACTTGTAGCCCAGACGCTCGTAAAGGCGGATCGCCGCCGGGTTGTCCCGGCGCACTTCCAGGCGCAGATAGAGGCGTTTTTCCCGGTGGGCGTAGCGCTCGGCGGCGTTCATCAACTGCTCGCCGAGCCCCTTGCCGCGACACGCCGGGTCGGCGGCGATGGAATAGAGACGCGCCATGCGCGTGCCGCGCTGCAGAATCACCAGTGCGTAGCCGGCCAGGGCGCCCTCGGCGCCTGCTTCGTCGCTCAGGCCATGGGCCACGATCAGCCCGGAATGGGCCTGGCGGATCCAATGGCGGAAGCTGCGGCGTGACAGCCGGTCGCCGTCGAAGCAACGCTGCTCCAGGTCAACAAGGGCATCCAGGTCTTCGGGGCGGGCGGGGCGAAACGAAAAAGCGGCGGTCATGGCGTAATCCGGAAACAGACCGGGGCAGCATAAAGCGGAGTGGGGCGGTGAAGCCAGCGCTTCCCGACGGATGACGCCGGGGCCCGTCAAACGGCATACTGGCGCGATAAGGAGATCACACCATGCCCCAAGCGTCCGCCCCCAACCGAGGGCTGATTTTGTCCGGCGGCGGCGCTCGCGCCGCCTATCAGGTCGGCGTGCTGAGCGCCATCGCCGATATGCTGCCGGCCCACAGCAGCAACCCGTTTCCGATTATCTGCGGCACCTCCGCCGGTGGCATCAACGCCGCCGCCTTGGCCGCCGGCGCCCACGACTACCGGCTGGCGGTGCGCGGCCTGGAGCGGGTGTGGGCCAACATGACCGCCGAGCAGGTCTACCGCACCGATATCTTCGCCTTTCTGCGCAGCCTGCTGCGCTGGCTGATCAGCTCCGCCGCCGGCGGCCGGGCGGTGACCCGCAGCGCCTTGCTCGACAGCACGCCGCTGAAGCGGCTGCTGCGGCTGGTGATCAACTTCCAGCGCATCGAGGAGAGCATCCGCCAGGGGCATCTTCGGGCGCTGTCGATCACCGCCTCCAGCTACGCCACCGGCGAATCAGTGGCGTTTTTCCAGGGGGCTGAGGGCGTGGACGAGTGGACCCGCGCCCGCCGGCTGGGCCGGCGCTCGGACATCGGCGTGCAGCATCTGCTGGCGTCGGCGGCGATCCCGCTTCTGTTTCCCGCCGAGAAAGTGGACGGCAGCTACTACGGCGACGGCGCGGTGCGCCAGCTCGCCCCGGTGAGCCCGGCGCTGCATCTGGGCGCCGACAAGCTGCTGGTGATCGGCGTGTCCGGTAACGTCAGCGCCGACCACCAGCGCCAGCTCAGCGGCTACCCGTCGCTGGCCCAGGTGCTCGGCCATGTGCTCAACAGTGTGTTCGTGGACACCCTGGAAGGGGACGTGGAGCGGCTCGAGCGGATCAACCGCACCGTGGAGGCGCTCGGCAAACGGGCCCGCAGCCAGCACGGCATCCAGCTGCGCCAGGTGGACGTGCTCAAGATCTACCCCTCCCAGCCCATCGACGAGATCGCCGCCGAGCACATCAAGGAGCTGCCGCGCACGCTGCGTTTCTTCCTGAGCGGCTCCGGCGCCACCCGCTCGCCCGGCGCCAGCGCGGTCAGTTATCTGCTGTTCGAGCCCGGCTTTACCGGCCGATTGATGTCACTGGGCTACCAGGACGCCAAGGCCCGTGAAGATGAAATCCGCGCCTTTTTTGAGGATTGAAGCAGGTAAAGAGCTTTGTGCGCGAGCGCCCTGTGGGAGCGGGCTCTGCCCGCGAAAGGCCGGCGACGCCGGCCGGCAGGATCCCAGAGACCTGTCTCAGCCCTTCCGCGCCGCGCGCCGCTCAAAATGGGCGATAAAACTGGTGGGGAAATCGGTGATGATGCCGTCCACGCCCAGCTCCACCATGCGCTCCGCCCGGGTCAGATCGTTCACCGTCCAGGTGGACACCTTCAGGTTGCGGCGCCGCGCCCGGCGCATCAGCGCCGGCGTCACCAGGGTGTGGCGCGGCATCAGCCAGGTGCAGCCCAGCGCCACCGCCCGCCGGGTGGGTTGCTGGTAGCGGTACTCCGCCACATAGCCGCGCTCGATGTGGGCGGTCATGGTGCCGAGCATGCGCAGAAAGCCGGTGTGGCTGGAGGTGACCACCACCCGGTCATTCATTTGTCGCTGGTTGATGAAGTCCACCAGCTGGTGGGCGAGGCGGTGCAGGATGGCCCGGTCCGCGCCTTTCACTTCGAACTGAAAGCGCATGGACGGCCCGCACAGATCCACCACTTCCCGCAGTGAGGGGATGCCCAGGGGGCTGTGCCAGCCGGGGGTGTTGCGGCGCGCGTCCAGCACTTCCAGTTGCGAAAGGGTGTAGTGGTGCGCCTTGCCCCGCTCGCCGGTGGTGCGGGTGACGTTGGCGTCGTGCACCACGATCAGATGGCCGTCCCGGGACAGCCGCACGTCCAGCTCGATTTCGGTGACGCCCGCCTCCATGGCGACCTGGAAGCCCGCCGCGGTGTTTTCCGGGGCCTCGCCGCGGGCGCCGCGGTGGCCGACAATGGTGGGGAAGGTACTCATCAAGCCTCGAATTGATAAGGTTGCCTTGGCGGCCGTCGGCCGCGATTCAGCGTGCAGGATACAGGATGCAGGCGCGATTTTGTGTCCTTGGTGTGACGGCTGTGTTGCAAGGCTTGGGGGACTTGTCTGGTGGGAGCGGGCCCTGCCCGCGAAAGGCAAGCTTCGCTTGCCGGCAGGATTCCAGAGACGTTGTTTGTGCTGCCGTTAGAAAGGACTCTGGGATCCTGCCGGGAGCTTCGCTCCCTTTCGCGGGCTAGGCCCGCTCCCACGACATAGTTCTGTCATCTTTTTGCTGCTAGTGTCGGCGCGTCTTCGACGGAAGTGGAAAGTCATGGGTGCTTTGTTGAAAGCCTACGGGCGGTTGTTCGTGCGCTCCTGGTGTCCGGATTACGGCGGCACGCTGAAGGGGGTGTCGCCGCGCCGCTGGCTGGTGATGGCGCTGTTCTGGCCGCTGTTCGTGCTGCTGCAGGCGATCAACGGCGCCGGGCTGATGCTCGATTACCTGCTGTTTCCCGACTTCCGCCGGGTGCGCGTGCGCGAGCCGCTGTTCGTGGTCGGTGTGCCGCGCAGCGGCACCACCTTTCTGCACCGGCTGCTGGCCGGCGACCGCGAGCGCTTCACCACCACCGCCCTGTGGGAGCTGATCTTCGCGCCGTCCATCACCCAGCGCTTTTTTTGGCGCGGGGTGGGGCGGCTGGACGCCCTGGTCGGCGCGCCGCTGAGCCGGCTGTTCTTCCGGCTGGAACGGTGGGTGCTGGGCGGGCTGGACGATGTCCATCAGACCGGCCTGCGCGACCCGGAGGAGGACTATCTGGCGCTGCTGCCGGTGCTGGGCTGCTTCCTGCTGGTCCTGGCGGTGCCGGACCCGGCGCTGTGGCGCCTCACCTACGCGGACCGGGATCTGCCGGCGGCGGAGAAACGGCGGCTGATGGCCGCCTACCGGCGCTTCGTGCAGCGTCACCTGTACTTCCACGGCGAGCACCGCACTTTCCTGTCCAAGAACCCGTCGTTCACGCCGTTCATGGCCACCCTGGCGGACGCCTTCCCCGACGCCCGTTTTATCGGCTGCCTGCGCAACCCCACCGCCGCGGTGCCCTCGCAGATCAACTCCATCGTGATCGGCGGCAAGCTGTTCGACGGCCGCGACACCGCCGACTACTGGCGTGAAGGCTTCCTCGCCATGCTCGATTACTACTACCGGCACTTGCTGGAACAGCTCGACGGCCTGCCGGAGGGGCGCGGCGCCCTGTCGGTGATGGAAACCCTGGCGGCCGCGCCCGGCGAGACTGTAAGCGGATTTTACCGGACCTTCGGCTGGACCCCGTCGCCGGCGTACCGCGCCTTTCTGGACGGCGAGGACCGCCGCGCCGCCGCCTACCGCAGCGGCCACCGCTATTCCCTGGAGAACCTGGGCGTGGACCCGGGCCGTCTGGCGGCGACCTTCGGCTGGGTCTACGACCGTTTCGGCTACCCCCGACCCGGTGACTGAACCGTGCTAGGGTAGGGGTGTCATAAATACGACACACGTGGTGCGGATACTGACGACCATGAAAACAAAAGACCTGCGCGTACTGTTCGTCGTCGACGCCATGAAAGGCCGCAATGGGGTCGGCGCCTACTTCCAGGACCTGGTCGCCCACCTGGACGGGGTGGTGGCCCGGGCGGAGCTGGTGTCCCCCAGCCTGGAGGACCCCCATCCCTGCCAGGGGCTGTCCATGCCGATCCCCGGCGATCCCACCCAGCGCCTGTTCCTGCCGAAAATGCGCGAGCTCACCGCCCTGGTGTGGGAGATGAAACCCCATGTGATCGTGATTCCCGGACCGGGGATTTTCTCCCTCGGCGCGTTCTGGGTGGCGCGCAAACTGGGCATCCCGGTGTGCGTGACCTTCCAGACCGACTACGACAGCCTGGTGCGGCTGTACTGGGGGCCGCGTCTGGCGCGCCTGGCCGGCGGCCTGCTCAACTGGGTCAACCGCACCCTGTTCCAGGGCAGCAGCGCGGTGGCCACCATCTGTGAAAGCCTGATCGCCGACGCCCGCGCCGCCGGCGCCCGGCACCCGCAACTGGTGGGCACACCGCTGGGCCCGGAGTTCGTCGAGCGGCCGCCGCTGCCGCTGGCGGAGAAACTGGATTCGGTGCTCTACGTGGGCCGGCTGGCGGCGGAGAAAAACATCGAACGCTGCCTGGCGCTGGCCGCCCAGCGACCGGACTGCCGATTCACCGTGGCCGGGGACGGCCCGCTGCGGGAGAAAGTGGAAGAGCAGGCCCGCCGACTGCCCAATCTCACCTTCCTGGGCTGGTGCAGCCGGGCGCAGGTGGTGGAGCAGCTGGACGCCGCCCAGGTGCTGGTGCTGCCGTCGGTGGTGGAGGCGTTCGGCACCGTGGCCCTGGAAGCCATGGCCCGCCAGCGGCTGGTGATCACCACGCCGGCCTGCGGCATCAATCAATGGCCGGAGCTGGCCCGCGGGCTGGCGATCATGGAAGAGGGCGAGAGCCTCGGTGACACCCTGGCGCGTCTGCAAGCGCAGAGCCCGGCGCAGCGCCGTGAGCGCGCCGAACAGGCCCGCCACGCCGCCCTCACCATGAACCAGCGCGCCATGGACACCTGGCTGCAGGTGCTCGGCCACTGCGCCCGCCAGGCGCCGCTGCTGCCCAAGCGCTGGCCGTCGCCGACCCTGGCCGTGTTGCGCCGTTTGAGCACCGCCCGCCCGGAGCTCTGAGATGGCGTTAAGCGGCTTGATCTCGATTCACGATGTGATGCCGGAGACCCGTGAGCGGGTCACGGACATCCTCGAGCAGCTCGCCTGGCTGCCGCCGGCGGCGGTGACGCTGCTGGTGGTGCCCGGCAAGGACTGGCGGGCCGCCGATCTGGACTGGCTGCGCGACCTTAGCGAGCGCGGCTACCCGCTTGCCGGCCACGGCTGGCGGCACCGCTGCGACACCCCGAAAAGCCTTCACCACCGTCTGCACAGCGCGTTCATTTCCCGGGACGCGGCCGAGCATCTGTCGCTGGACGAAGAGCGCATCATCGCGCTGATTCAGGATTGTCACCGCTGGTTCGTGGAGCACGGCCTCACCCCCGGGCCGCTCTATGTGCCGCCCGCCTGGGCGCTGGGGGCGGTGAACAAGCGCCGGCTGGCGGCGCTGCCGTTCCGCTACTACGAAACCCTGGGCGGCCTCTACGACGCCCGCGACCAGCGCTTTCACCCCATGCCGTTGCTGGGCTTTGAGGCCGATACCACGCTGCGCGCCTGGAGCCTCAATCTGTTCAACCGGGGCAACTATCTGGCGGCCCTGGCCAGCGGACGCACCCTGCGTGTGTCCATCCACCCCCAGGATCTGCAGCTGCGCCTGGGTGCGCAGGTGCTGCCCTGGGTGCGGCGTCTGGAACGCCCGCTTGAGGCCTACGCCTGAATCACGCCTGCGCGGAATCCGAAATCGGCTGCTTCAGGCGCTCCACGTTTTCTTCCAGGAAGGCAATGAAGGCCCGGGTCTTCGCCGGCAGCAGGTCCCGTCCGGCGTACACCAGATAGAAATCCAGGTCCGGCGCCCGGTAGCGCGGCATCAGCTGCACCAGCTCGCCGCGGTCCAGGTGCTCGGCGATATCCCAGCGGCTTTTCAGCGCCACGCCGTAGCCTTTCAGCGCCCACTCGCGCAGTGTTTCGCTGTTATCGGTGATCAGGTTGCCGGACACTTTGACGTGGTGCTGGCCGCCGTATTCGTCCTCAAGCTGCCATTGGTCCTTGAAGGAGCCGTGGCAGTCCAGGATCAGGCAGTCGTGCCGTTTCAGGTCCTTGGGGTGGCGGGGCGCTTTGCGGCCTTTCAGGTAAGCCGGCGACGCGCACACGCAGCAGGGGTTGCTCATCAGCCGCTTGGCCACCAGGGAGGCGTCGTCCGGCGCGCCGATGGAAATCGCCACGTCCACGTCGTCGAGCACCATGTCCACATAGCGGTCGCCCAACGACAGTTGCACCGTCACGTCGGGGTACAGCTTGGAGAATTCCGATACCAGCGGCGCAATACGATTGCGGCCCAGACCGATGGTGGAACTTACCTTGAGCATGCCCCGGGGAACGTCCCGGCAGGCACTGACATAGGCAATCGCTTTGTTGAGCTGGCTGAGCAGGGTATCCACCCGCACATACAGCGCCTGGCCCTCGCTGGTGAGCCTGAGCCCCCGTGCGTTACGCACCAGCACGCGCACTCCGAGCTCCTGCTCGATGCGCGATATATACTTACTGATGGACGCCACGGAAAGACCCAAATCATTGGACGCTTCGGAAAGACTCCCCGCCTTAACGACCGACACAAACACACTGAGATCAGCTATCCGTTTCATCGTCGAATCCTTATTTTAAGGAACCGAGACGGCCGGCATAGGCGTTATCGAGCCACGCAAGACGGTGCAGCGGTTCCTTCCACCTTTTGTTTTTCTTCAGGGTTTTGATCCCCTCCGGGCATTAGCCCGCCCCGGGGGCCCAGCACCCGTCCCGTTGAGGTGTTTTCCTACCGATCCTTGGACAGTTCTTTAAAAACTATAACACAAGACAACCGTTTTACGACGCTTTGGCGGCGGCTTCCCAGAGCGCCTTTTCTCTCACCTCGAAGCCGCGCGGCGCGGGCATTTCGAAGGAAAAAGAGCGGTCTTCGCCGGCGCTCTGTTACAAAAAAGTTTGGCGCGGAGCGAAAAAAGTACCGGTAAAGCGGCCAGTGTTTCCTCTGGTAACATCTGTAAACATGGTGGCGTTTTGATGGCGCCCAATCGGCGTTTTGCGCCTGCCACAAAGAGCGGACCTACCGCACAAAAGAAAGTAAATACTGAAGTGTCATTTTGTATATTTATTTGTCTACTTTTTCATAAAGATGGCGTTTTCGGCGGTCGAAAAACACGCAAAAAGTGTCTGTCACCATAAAATGTGACCGGCTGGTCAGTGCCGTAAATAAAGGCTTTCCGGCTTTTTTTCGTTTTTTGAAACACCTGTTTTCACGTTTTCTTGTGTCCGACGTCTGTCAGGCCCCTATAGCCTCAGCAGATGCACCACCCCGAGGGTGCCTAACCCGTTCATGGACAGTTCGGGACATAAAACCAATAACGATCGTTTGCGGCGCACATCCGCAAACAATAGAGAACAACAAACAATCGGAGGGAAAATCCGCATGCGACCGCTTCCTTATTTGAAGACCGGGCTGTGTGCCAGCGCCCTATTGCTGGCACCTGCTATCTCCCTGGCGAATATGGGCAACACCGCCACCACCTACGGCTTGCTGCCCACGGACATCGCGTCCGCGCAAGCGCTTTCCATGTTTAATACCCAGGTTTCCACCGCGTATTATAATCCGGCCTACTTGGCGCACAGCACCAAGAGCGAGCTCACCGCCGGCCTGATGCACGCCGAGCATAATCTCAAGGCCGACAGCCAGCAGTTCGGCACCTACACCGTGCAGGACGACCCCACCCAGCAGGTGCTGCTGGGCCTGAAAGCCGATCTCAGCGACCTCACCGAGCTGGGCCAGCCCATGTACCTGGGCGTGATGATCGGCTCCGAGAAGTTCGGTGACGAGCTGCTCGCCTTCGGCTCCCGCACCGACGCCGACGGCCAGTACTTCAACTACGGCCGCCAGCCGCTGTTCCTGAGCATCGGCGTGGGCACCCACGTATGGCGCGGCCTGGACATCGGCATCGGCACCAAGGTTACTCTCAAATCCGAGGCCTCCCTGGTGGCGCAGACCAATCTGGCCGGCGACACCGAGTACGAAGAGCTCAATGTCTCCGCCAAGCCGGTGCTGCGTCCCATCATCAGCATGAACTTCGACTGGGAAGAGACCTTCTGCCCGGACGCGCAGTGCTGGTATGACGGTCTGGAAACCGCGTTCGCCTTCAAGGGTTACTCCGACTCTTCCGTGGAAGTGAACGCCAACACCATCATCCCCGGCACCATCCCGGATCCCGGTCTGTTCATCGATATCGCCACGGTGGATTCCTACCAGCCCAACATCTACACCCTGGGCATGCAGCTCAAGCGCGACACCTGGCGCCTGGGCCTGGCGCTGGAAATGCAGGAATGGTCCGCCCTGGAAGACGAGCTCAACAACGACACCGTCAAGAACAACCTGGGCCTGGAGTTCGACGACATCGTCATCCCGCGCATCGGCGCCGAGTACTACCTGAACGACACCTTCACCTTCACCGGTGGCGTGGCGTTCGAGGAATCGCCGCTGGCCAACGACGTGAACCCGGAAGTGAACTACCTGGATTCCGACCGCACCGTGATCGGCCTGGGCATGAGCGCCACCTTCGACCACGTCTACGGCCTCAAGCATCCGCTGCGTCTGGACTTCGGCTACCAGTACCACCTGATGGAAGAGCGTGAGTTCCAGATCGTATCCAGCCAGCCGACCGCACTGAACAACGACGTGGTGGAAACCAAAGGCGACGTCAATGTATTCGCCGGCTCCATCAGCATGCAGTTTTAAGGGGGCACCATGAAGACAAGAATGATCAAGCGGAAAGGAACGCTGCTGTCCTCCGTCGCGGTGCTCGGCACCGCGATGCTGCTTACCGCCTGCGGCGGTGACGGCGGCGATTCACCTGTCGACGATTTCGGCAGCAACCCGGGCGAGGGCGACAATCAAGCGCTGCTCTACGCCTATCCCGATAACGGCCAGGGCGAAATCTCCACCGCCGCGCCGGTGGTACTGCGCTTCTCCAGCGCCGTGAATCTCGGCGAAGCGCAGAACTCGATCACCGTTTACGAAGGTGATGCGCAAACCGGCACCGTGGTGGCCGTCACCCCGGAATCGGTGGCCAAAGAACCCAACAACGTGCTGCTGCAGCCTGACGAGGACCTGAAGCCTAACCAAACCTACACAGTGGTGATCGAGGACCTGCGTCTGCGCAAAGGCACCGCCAAGGACCAGACCCTCACCTTCACCACCCGGCCGCTGCACGAAGGCCCGAAAAGCCTGGTGGTCAAGGACGAGGCCTTCGAAGTGAGCCGCCGCATGCCCGACGGCTCGGCCATGGAACCGGTGATGGATTTCTCCAGCTTCCGCTTCCAGTTCACCCAGCCGATCGACCGTGCCACCGCCACCTACGGCGACTCCGTGACGCTCACCAGCAGCGGCGGCGACACCGTGGACGCGACCCTGCTGATCGACGGCGCCTACATGACCGTGGACCCGGAGGCAGAATACTTGAAGGCTGGCGAAACCTACACGCTGGACATCACCGCGGACCTGGCCAGCACCTACGGCGAGACCTTTGGCGCCGAGAGCTACACTTTCAGGCCGAAAGACTCTTCCCCGGGCCGCGATCCGGCGATCCTGGTGCAGAAACTCACCCAGGGTGATACGTCCCGCCTCACCGGCAAGCCGGTGAACGAAGTGCCCGTCAACGGCACCCTGCTGGGCGAGGACAAAAACATCACCCAGGCCAGTGCCGAAGTGGTACGTGCTGAACTGGCGGATGTGACCACCTACACTGACGTCACGCCTATCCGTTTGCCCAAAGGTACCGTCCTGAGCGGTGAGAAAATCGATCCGATTCTTATCGGCGGTGAAGTAGACGCCGGGTTTGATTCCGGCGATGTCACTATGACCGTACTGTCCGACGCCAGCGGCTACCTGGTGCCGAACCCCTATGCTGAAAACAACCCGGATGCGCTGCGTATCGTGCACCTGCTGATGGACGTGGGCATCGCCACCAGTGAAGCGCGCGCCAACGGCGCCTTCACCCAGGACCTCCTGCACATCGAGTTGGTGGGCCTAGCTGAAGTGGACCCGGAAGCTGGTGTGTTGAACTTGGATGCGGTAAGCGTGGTTGAGCCGAACATTCTGGGCCAGGAGTACGGCTATGGGATGCTGAGTTTTCAGTTGCAGTCTTATAAGGACCAAAACAGCTCGCAGGAGATGATAGTCGATACCTCTCCACCTCAGTTGCAAAGCTGGACCCAGAGTGACAGCCGCTTGTCTGGTACAAAAGATACTATTATTTTAAACTTTGACGAGCCGATTGCCCCATCAAGCATTAACGGGAATGTATTCTTGTATGAGAATCAGCAGCCCTTACCTATTAACTACCATGTTGATGGGTCGGCAATTGTTGTGCGCCTAGACAGAACAAGCGATTTAGGGGGGGGCTACAAAAAAGTTTCTTCTGACTATCTAAAAAAGAATAAAGAAAATGAAATATACCAGTACAATATTACTGTAAGCGGTGGCGTTGAGGATATTGAAGGTAATACTTCAGATGAATTGAGTCTTGAATTTCAATTGCCAACTGTCGTTCAAAACAAAACTGTTTTACAGCCGGGGCCTGCAAGCTTCTTGGATGAAGTTGTGAACCATTCCCCTGTCTTATTGGCCGTATATCCCGGCTTTCCATGCGCAGTAGAGCCAGGAACTACCGATATAGCGAATGATGTATCAGGCAGATGTGCTGGTGGCTTCCCAGGCATCACAGATGGTACGCCAATAGACAATAAAGAGGCTGACGATTTGATACCTATAATGAACGTATCGAAAAGCAGGCCGATTGTCGTGAAGTTCTCCGAGCCGATGTCTAGCAGTAGCATAGTTCCCGGGGTAACTTTTATAGTTGAAAAGCTAAACGAGGACGATACTTATAGTGAGGTGCCGGGCGTCCTTAAACTGGATTCAGATACCGCTTACTTCTATCCCGAAACTGAGTGGAAAGCCGGCGAAGTATACAGGTATACTCTTGCATCATCAGGCTATGAGATCGATCAGTTTTCCGGGGATGCGAAGAAGATTGCTGCCAACAGTAACTATGAATGCGGCATGACAGCTATTTGTGATATTTCAGGATTGCCATTGCAGACCCAGGCGCTCGGCTATGTTGAGGTTACGCCTATAAGCGAAGGTGGGGCTCCGGGGATTGATGTTGTTCGGGAAAAAAGAGTTATTAGAACGGGACCCGAAATGAACGCTGGTGGCCCAAACATGGTTCAATACTTTAAAGGCGCCGAGCCATCTTCAAATGTTCTCCAGTTACTAGAAACAGCCCCTGTTTCTGATGTTAACGCTAATTTATTCAGTGAACGAGACACGTCAAATAACGTATTTTTTGGTGCGGGCCGCTATAGTTTCGCGGTTCAGGAGCCCGGGCCTACGGATATCTCTGACCCCTACACTACAGAGCAGTATGATCCAGACGGCGTTATCGGCGCACCTAATAGTGTAAAGCTCTTGTCTCGCTTCAATACACAGCCTACGCCTGAAATCGCTGGCGTTAATGGAGCCAATATTGGTTGTAGTTACCAGTTCCCAATACAGTCTTTTGATAACCCAGCGCCCTTGCCGTGCCCCGAACATAAGTTTTCCTATCTTATCGGTGCGATGTTCGCTGAGGTCACCAACGAGATCTCTGAGCAAGGCTTGAAGGTTAATCTTTGGCCTGCGCAGATAATGGCGAGTTCGCTAGACATCACAGCGCCTCTCCGGTTTAGTCCTGGCGCGGAGCTGCCTTTCCCAGGATTGACCGGCCCTCAGATGCTACGGCTGAGGTATTCTCAGGACTCAGACGGTGAAAGGACCAAGCCTATACCAGCTTTTATTAAGAATACTGGCGACGGCCTTGTTTTGCGTGCAGAAGTAGATCTCTATGTGGATGCACCTTATATTACTGAGTATGCGGTAGGCGCTCCGGAGAATACTCAAAGTCTAATGAGTTACCCGATCACTATGAATCTCGAAGGGGCGGTTTCTTTCTTGGATGATGGGCGTATGCAGGTAGAACAATACAATATCAACCCTGTTGATATTTACTTGGATCTTCATAACGCATCTGGTGGCAATTTTGGTTACGCAGACCTCTTCGTTCCAGAACGAGGTAGCAGACTTAATTTTGTTTCTGACTTAATAAAATAGTATTGTGATTTACTCGAAATGATTTTTTTGTAGATTTATAGATCAATGTCTAAGCCAACTTCGGTTACAGGGGTTGGCTTTTTTTGTGCTGAGAGGTTATGCCCTGGTCAGCAGAAATGCGAGAGTAAGTGTTTGCTCAGTTTAATAATTAGATCTATATCGGATTTTAATTATTCCCGCTTTTGTATACGTTGACCACGGCTTAAATAGCTTTTAATGTTGCTGTAATTTCTTCATTAGATTGATGCTACATTGTGTGTCAATCCGTTAGAAGCATGCCAGTCTTTTATGCATTACTTTCTTTGACTGAGTGCCAGTTTTCTTGGTTTGGCGCTGAGGTCTCAGCTGGAACTGCTGTTTAATTTTTTTGGTTGTAGAATTTTCCGGTCTAACATGCAGTTTTATCAATGATGCGTGAATTTATAATACTTAAATTGCAGGGATCTTCTGGTCGTGAGAGCGAATG
This sequence comes from Alloalcanivorax sp., assembly GCF_964221125.1. Taxonomy (NCBI): domain Bacteria; kingdom Pseudomonadati; phylum Pseudomonadota; class Gammaproteobacteria; order Oceanospirillales; family Alcanivoracaceae; genus Alloalcanivorax; species Alloalcanivorax sp. The sequence continues at coordinate 23,113 of NZ_CAXPXK010000053.1, read as the reverse complement.
TAGCTGATTACCCATTTTCGCGATGATTTTTCAAGGTACATGTAATTGCCCTTCATTTTTTGACCTGTGTTAGTGTTTAAAGGAGTAACGCTGTTGGTCGCATTCTCCAAGTGATCGCCGCTATCCCTATATATTCTTGTCAGAGCTAAACACTATAAAGCGTGAATGCTCGTTGGGTTAAGCTTGGTTGTTTGCCTTTCGATTTTTTTGGGAAAGGCCTAGTGACGTTAGTATGTGATCTAACCGATTAATTCTGCCGGCGCTGAGCCTAGTGCCCTGCAAGACCGAGTTGGTGGCGTATGATCTTTCCCGATAAAATGGGCACGCTTTGTTTCATGCTAGCATTCTCCCGTCTTCCGCCGGCGGCCTATACCCAATGCCAGAGGGTAACCGTTTCTGATTATGGAACTGGTTGATATAGCCGCTCAGAAGTGTTCTCAGTCCCTCTCGCGTTTGAACGACACGCCATGGATCACTTCTGCCTTCATGCTACGGAAGAAAGATTCCATATGCGCATTGTCCGTACACTGGTTGGGCCGGTATTCATACCGAGGCGGATTCCGTGTCTGCCCAACTCGTTCTGGATTAGACATGCTCCGTATTGGGCACCTCGATCCGTGTGGAAGATAAACGCCGGCCAGGGTATCTTCACCCGTAATGCGTGAGGTACGCTCGTAAAGTCAGGTTCGTCGTCTTCCGACTACCCAAGACCAGCGGATCACGTTTCGCGAATACACATCGAGTACAACCGCCAGGTATCGCCACTCATTGCCCCCCCCCCCGATATAAATGAGGTCTGCGACCCATTGTTGGTTCAGACCGGTAGGTGCTGGCTGATTCAGCAGAATATTCTGCGACGCTAATAAAGCGCCCAATATTCGGCATTCGACGGTATGTCCTGCAGCATCCCCGATGAGCGACGCCTCGCGCATTAGCCTTACGGGCAACGCTGATTCACCCACGGCACAAGGCTTGATGCGCTCGCGGGCTACCATAGGCGCGCCGGTTGATCCGGTGTATTCGCCGCACTTTCTTCAGCAACTCACGACCCACCCGCGATTTTGAGACTCCTCACGCTTACACCAAGCGTAATAGCCACTCCGTGAGACGCCCAACCAGCGGCAAAGATATCTTACAACTAGTTCTCGTCCGTGGGCTTGGATGAATTCAAACCTTTCTGATGTTGATCCGCCAGATACCGTTGCCACTTTTTAGGAGGTCGTTCTCCTTCTTCAGGCGCGCGCTATCCCGCGTCAGCCTGTCGAGCTGTTTAATTCCTCGGTCGGTGGCGTTCTTTTGTTTTTCATCACATCCACACGTTTTTGACCATCTGGCCTGATTCGGCCTTCGCGGTACTCTTAACGCCACAGTGAGAGCATAAACGTATGGATATCTAGCCCTGCAGCGACCTGCTGGACCTTGATTCCTTCTGATGATTGAGTTAGACAGTCTTCAGCTTAAAATCCGACGAGTACTCCCAAAGTCTTTTTTTCATGCTTGTGTCGGGGCATTGCCCACCTCCTCTCGTTAGGAGAAGGTGTCCACTAAAGTAGAGGAGCTACAATATCGGTGAAAAAACGGTTGTTGCGTTTTCCTGCTTCCTACTGAGTTAAAATTATAAAACTATAATACGGTGAGTGCTCGTGCGAGCGATTGAGGCCTGGTTTTCGATCGGCCCTGGCTTGTATCTTAGCGCATTTCTATAGAAAGAGATATTAAGTAAGCTTGCATCCAGACGAGGATGGCATAGGCAGAATCTGCTAATGATTAGGCGGCATTTATTTTTCTACTTTGATGTTAAAGCTTGAGCCCGATAGGTTTAAAGGCGGTGATCCGGTTATTCAGAAGTCCAGGCGATCTGATCATTCGTTTGATGGGCTGTAGACTACCTCGTAGATTATCTCTTGTCTCCTTACGGAGATTCTTGCTGTGCCTGTATCTTTGAAGACTTTAAAGATCAGCTTGTCCTGGGCTGGATCGCCTAATGGATAGCCGTTTGCGGACTCTATTATATCTCCCGGTTTCATGTCGTATTCTTCTATCAAATACCTGGAATTTTCGGTCACTAAGTATCCGTCCGCCTGTCCCGGTGTGATCGGTTGTAGACCCAATTGGGTGACTAGTTTTTCCCGTGCTGTCGAAGACTCTGAAGGCTGCTTGCGATAGACCCGATGATCTGGGTCGCTTGATTTGGTACTCGATTTGCTAAAAGTAAGAAGTATGTCTTTGGTGTTCACGTTTATTGTTGCCGAATCGTTCGTAACGTACTTGAGGAAAAGGCCGTTTCTTCTCGTTTTGCTATTTAGTATTTCAAAATTTCCAGATTTATCGGATAATATGACCCAGTCTGGAGTTGAGCCAGACCCTTTGATAACCCCTTTCAATAAAATTGATTCGCTAAATGCAGGTCTGGATGCCGTGACTGCTTGGCCTTGTGATGCGCCGACTGAGCTGGCGTATAGTAGATAGAAAAATACTAGGACTGCTTTTTTCTGTAATTGGATATAAGGCATTTCTAGAGCCTTTAAAAGGCGGGCCAACAAAGGCCCGCCGTTAGCGTCTTACCAAGCATTAACATCGTTATTAGTCTGGCTATACAGCGTGCCATCAACAGCACAACCACCTGTGCCAACAATACCGGCATCGAAGTCAAAGAACGAAGGATCGGTCACGTCGGAGGTGCCGTTCCCGAAATCGACAGGAATATAGCCTTCACAGACGGTGGTAACACCGTACAATGTTACAAGTACTTCGTCGACCACACCGGATACAAGGTCGAGAGCATCAGCGTCAGCAGGCGATGCTGAACCCGGAATACCTTGATTGCTCAGGGAGGTGTCAGAGTATGCATACCAAGGGAAGCCTTCTACGTCCAGAGGGCCGCAGAAGAACGCACTGCCACTGATATCACCGTCAACAACAGTGATTTGCACTTGTCCGCTGCCATCGATTACGACGTTGCCTTCAAGTGTCAAATCACAGGTGGCGTTTGCCAGAGGTGAAGTGAGAGAGCTGCTACCAGTGAAGGTATAGGAACGGCCCGGATCGGTGCCATTAGTATAGCTTGTGGTGCCATCTTGATAGTTGATGGTGTCCCACTGTCCTGGAACGTTTGTCGGTGACACCTGAGCATAAGCTGCGGTGCTTAACAATAGGGCGCCTGCGGTGCTCAGGGCTGCTTTCTTCATAATAGACATGAGAGTCTCCTAATTCTTCCGTTTAATTGGATGTTTTGCGACGGCGATCTTTACTTCTTCCATGGTCGCCGCCGTGTCGGTGGGTGAGTTGTTGTTTTACCCTCCCCGAACCGACACGATTCACGTTAGAGGAGGAGGGAAGGCGGGAGAATAGCAAATTTTGAAAACAGGTCTTTCAAAAAATGAAAACATGAAATTCAACAAATGATAAAGTAGAGCAGGAACAGTGACTTGGGGCTTATATCTTGCGTACAACCATAAACAATAAAAGTTCTGCGTCCCCGACGAACGGTAGCATATGGCCGACGAGCGGTAGTAAATTTGCGAAGGTCGAAAAAGCGTGACCGGGATTTCGTCCATTCTTTAAAACCCAGTTTTGTTTTTCTTGTAAGCTTTTGGCTATTTAATCTGTAAGTTTTTCGCCAGTCCTTTATGTTTGTTACCAAAGGTAGCATTTTAACCATTTTGTAGTGTTTCCTCTTGCCGATTGGTGTCACGGGTCAAGCAGTTCGTTCCGTGATTATCGAAAAGTTTTGCATTCTCGCCGCTTTCTTAACGTTTCCTTCTATTGGCAAGGCGCCGCTATGTAGGTGCCGGGCGTTGTTTGGGTGGCTTCGTGAATGGTGGTTCGTGATTCAGTGCCTACAGGTGTGTACAGGACGGCAGGCCGCTTCACTCTCGGAGCAGGCGTGTGGCGCCTTAACTCAGCGTTGCCGAACCTCCCGCCTCGGCGTAGTTTCAGAGACGGCGGTCACCGCCGCGAAAGGAATAAGACTAATAAATAAGGAGATACACCATGAAAATCGAACGACTGAAAACCTATCTGTTATCCGTGTCGGCGGGCTGCTTGCTGGCTCTGCCTTGGTCTGCGTCGGCTTTTACGGTCTACGACGACATCACACCGCTCGGTTCAAGCGTGCCGGCTACGCCGGTCGCCTTTGAAGGTGTAGTGACGACAGCGGGAACGCCGTGTGACCTCAATCTGGAGGCCGAATTGTTGGTCTACGGCAGTACGGTGGAAATTAACGTCCTAGCGGGGAACGTGACCGGCGCTCCCTTGTGCAGCACTATTGTGCTGCAAAACTTCCCTTGGACGTCGACGACGGCCACGACCGCGTTCCCTTCGACGTTCTGGGCGATCGATAAAGTCCCTATGACCTTCCACAACGTGTCCATCACGCCCTGTGGAACCGGCAGTGCGGCGCTGCTGTATGACAACTGGAACCCTGTGGAGGTGGGAACGATAGAGTATCGCTTCTCTACTATTGAATTTTCCAACTCGATAGTGGGCTTGTGCTCGCTCAACGGCGTTCTGAAAATGCAAGGCACTGACTATAACTTAGTCAATCACTGATCCTATCGCGGCGGTGGCCCAACGGGCCGCCGTTGTCTCTTCTAGTTGCCCGAGCTTTTATTGCGACTTGGTTTGCTTTCTCGGCGGCCGATCGGGTTCTGGTATCTATAGACGACGCTGCGGAAATCGTGGTGCAGCCGGTGCGCGTCGCACGGCTCCCCTTTTTGCGTGACCCGCAGTTTCGACGTCGGAACCACGCAAATTCAGCCTTTTGCACGTTTTTGGCCGTGCAACAGGAGGTTTGGCACGGTTTTTTGCTGTTTTGCGCCTCTTCTGGCATTTGATTTACCGGCCCGCTGCCGGTGGACGGACACCCCACGCGTCCCCTCCACTTGGAGTGGCCCCTATGGCGCCTCAGCGAACTTTTCCCGAAATACACGTCTATGGTTTTTGCGGCAGTCGCATAATTAGCCTTGAATAACACGCAAATCCTGCCTTTACGCCCGTTTTTGACTCTAAATTCGGTGGCTTTGGCACGATTTTCCACTGTTTGACGCCCCTTCCTGGCTGTCATTTGCCCAGAATTGTTCGTCCTGGCTTACAAGAATCGTCGGCGCCGTAGGACAGACAGCCGACATGGCCCGGGCCACGCTTGGCAGATACCCATCGACGAGGTGCCTATGGACAAATACGACCGCAGGATGAGTATGAAAGGAGGGGGTGCGCGTGTTCGGTGATCAAGAGAAGCGAAAGCGCTGGGGTTGCAGACGATGCGTATTTTCTGGAGTGCGCGAGAAACCAAGGTGGCAACCTTGTTACGCTGGACCAGCAAATGAAGCGTATCGCCTCCCAACTGGGTCTGCGGGTCCTGGAGCCATGAAATGAAAGTGTTTACCTACTCCGAAGCGAGACAGAACCTGGCGAAGTTGCTGGACCTGGCGAAAACCGAGGAGGTCCACATTCGCCGAAAAGACGGCTCTGTCTTCATTTTGCGCGCGCAAATCGAGTCAGTGGAATCACCGTTCGACATCCCTGGCATACGAACACAAGCCCGTACCGAAGACATTTTGGAGGCGGTCGCGGATACCCGTGCCCGCACCTGAATAGCAGCCTCACGCCTTCGGCCAGCTTTGGTGCGTTTTATTGGCGCCTTTGGTGGCTGGCACGTGCTAATCAGGCTCGTTTGCGGTGTCCGCAATTAGCGTCTATTTCCTCGCTGCTTTTGCGCCGAACGCAACTTTTGTTGCTGAACACGCAAAATGGCGCTTTTCACCCTCGTGACACTCTTTTCCCGGCTTTTTGCCCTACTTTGCCAGTGTTAGCCGCGATGGAGCCGCAAAGTGCGCCTGTCCCTTCTTACCGCTTAGACACCCTTCGTCTGAACTGCCCACTCAGGTCCTTACAAATACGCTCTCGAATCACTGACACGTTTTTCCGCTATTCCCCACAGCCAGACCGGTAAAGCCAGTGGCACCCTGCTTCCTTAATACAAGGAGGTCAAAAAATGGGTGGCAAAGACGGGCGCGCTTATTGTATCTTATTGGATACAGGTGCTGCATGAATGCCGTGATCACCACACAAGTCTTCCGAGAGTGGTTGCACCGACTCAAGGATGAGCGCGGCCGCATGGCGATCCTTAGACGTATCAGCCGCGTTGAACAAGGCAATTTTGGCGACCACAAACCGGTGGGAGAAGGAGTGCAGGAGCTGCGCGTTCCCGTTGGCCCAGGCTACCGGGTGTACTACGTGCAGACGGGCTACGCCATTTATGTGTTGCTGGTGGGCGGCGATAAAGGCAGCCAAAAGCGCGACATTGCCACCGCCAAACAGATGGCGGCGGCGATCAGGAGAGAGCAATGAAATCATCAACCTCACAAGAACTGGGTTTACGTCCTTTCGATATCACCGAGTTTTTGGACAACGATGTAGCCATCACCGAATACTTGACACAGGTGCTGGCAGACGGCGATCACGAAGAACTGCTTGCCGCCATTGGTCATGTCGCGCGGGCTCGCGGCATGACCGACCTGGCGCGTCAAACCGGATTGGGCCGCGAAAGCCTCTATAAGGCATTGCGCCCTGGTGCCGATCCGCGCTTTTCGACGCTGATGAAGGTGCTGCATGCGCTCGGCGTACACCTGCAGGCCGTGCCCGACAAAATTGCCTGACCTCCGATCGCTCGGCTGTACTTGCGCTACTCGCAACCTTTGTTGCCAAACACGCAAAATAGCGATTTTTCGGTTTGTGACACGCTTTTCCTGTCTTTTTGCCCGGTTCTGCCACCTTATTGCCCCTAGCTGACTTTTCGTGCTGGCGGACAATGTTTTCAGCGTTGACGTACAGCGCCTCGAGGCCGTAGCCGTTAACTTCGGACCGCCTCAACGGTCTTATCCAGCTGCATCATGATGCGGGCCTCGGCCTTTTCCTCAGAGCGCTTTTTGCGGCAGCCGCAGTTAATCCTGGAAATCAGGAAAATTTTCCCTTTTTCCCAGCTTATGACACAGGAAAAGCCGTTTTGGGGACGCTTTGTCACCGTTTAGCGCCTTACTTGAACTGCCACCGACCAGAAGCCGCCGTATTTTCCGCTCTCACTGACAAGGATTGTCCGCATCGTAGGACAGACAACCCAGCTCCTCTTGCTCAGGCTTTGCGATATCCACCAATCAGGCCCTGTGGATGACTGGCACATTTCGCGATTGCCGTTTATTCCTGAACAGGTATAATTATGCGACGGAAACGGAAAATACTGTATTGGGAGGGTTCCTCGAAGAAGGACTTCAAAGCATTCCCCATTGACGTACAGAAGGACATGGGCGTAGGGCTATTCGTCGTCCAGTTGGGTGGTACACCGGACTCGTCCAAACCCTGGAAGGGCTTGGGTCCCGGGGTCTATGAACTGGTCGAGGATCGCCGAGGTGATACTTTCCGAGCTGTCTATACAGTGAGAGTGGGCGATGCAGTTCATGTCTTGCATGCGTTCCAGAAAAAGTCCAAGTCCGGTATCGCCACGCCGCGCCCGGACGTCAAACTGATCGAAAGGCGATTGAAAGCAGTGCTTGCCCACTACGGCTAAGCGGGAGGAAGTGATGAAGCGTAATGCCACTCCTAAAGGCACCGATAACGTACTTTTGGATTTGGGCTTTGACGACGCCGCGGAGCTGTCGACCAAGACAGCGCTCGCGCTCAAGCTCAATGAGATCATTGACCAGCGCGCTTTGAACCAGACGGAAGCCGCGGCGATCACGGGCATGACCCAACCCAAGGTGTCTCAGGTGCGTCGCTACAAGCTCCAGAACATCTCTTTGGAGCGGCTGATGCAGGCGCTGGTGTCTCTGGACCAGCACGTGGAAATCGTCGTCCAGCCGGCGCGAAAGGCCCACGTGCCCGGCATTACGGTTGCGGCTAACCCGCCGGAAACGACCACAACCCTTTCGAATCACTGATCCGTTCGCTTTTTCTTGCCGGCCGGTCGGGGTAAGGTTGTTGACTCATTGATTCGACAATAAGAACTGATCATGCAGCCTCGCCCCGCCTCAACGTTGGCGCTGCTTCGGGATACCGAGCAGGGCCTTGAAGTCTTGATGCTCCAGCGCACCCTTAAGGCCGTGTTCATGCCCGGCTTTTATGTGTTCCCCGGCGGCGCCGTCGACGACGGTGATCGCGACTTGGCCCGCAGTGGCCACCTTTATGGCCACGATGACGATTCCGCCAGCGCCTTGCTCGGCCTGCCGGAGGGCGGCGGGCTGGGTTATCTGGTGGCCGCCGTGCGTGAGTGCTTCGAGGAGTCCGGCATGCTGCTGGCCCGCGACAGCGCCGGCCAGTGGCTGGACGGCGGCCATCCGGTGATGGACGGCCGCTGGGCGGTGGGCAGTGGTGAGGCGGATTTGGGGGATCTTTGTCGTTCCCACGGGTTGGCTTTGTCGCTGGACGGCATCGCCTATCTGGATCACTGGGTGACGCCGCCGGGGCCGCCGCGCCGGTTCGATACCCGCTTCTTCGCCGCCGTGGCGCCGCCGGACCAGGTGCCCGCCCACGACGGTGATGAAACCATCGACCACGTCTGGATCCGTCCGCAGGACGCGTTGGAGGACCGCCGCCAGGGCCGTCGCGAGTTCGCCACGCCGACGGTGAGCGTGCTGCGCAAGCTGTCGGAGTTCGCCTCCGCGGACGAGGTGCTGGCCTACGCCCGCGACCGCCGGCCGCAGGCCTTCCCGACGCAGCCGTGGCCGGCGCGCAAGGGCGACGAGGTGGTATATATCGAGCCGGGCCGCCCGGCCTACGATGAGGTGTGCAAGCTCGACCCGGATGCCAAAGGCAACGCCCAGGCGCGCCTGGAGGCGGGCCTGTGGGTGGCGCTCAGCAACCACGTATCGCGCCTGACCTTGAACGCCGGTTCGGACGACGGCGGCCCGGGCTTTAACAGCTACCTGGTGCGCGCCGGTGAGCAGGCCCTGGTGGTGGACCCGGTGATCGAGGGCCGGGACGACCTGCACGCGCTGTTGGAAGCCTGCGACGGCGTGCTGTCCACTATCGTGCTCACCCGGCCTCGCGAACAGGAAGCGGCGGCCCGCACTCTGCAGGGCGCCACCGGCGCCCGCATCCTCGGCGTGGCCGGCCCGGCGGACCTGCGCCTGGCGCACGGCGAGCCGCACCGCCTGGGCGGGCTCACCCTCAAGCTGCTGCACACCCCCGGCCAGGCGGACGACCGCCAATGCCTGCTGATCCAGGAGGAGGGCATGCTGTTCTCCGGCACTGCGGTGCTGGAGCGCTCCATCGCCAAGGGCTACCTGCCCGCCGCCGACGTCGACGCCTACGTGGCCGGCCTGGCCCGGCTGCTGGAGGAAGACCTGCACTGGATTGCCCCCGGCCGCGGCTTCCTGATGGGCCAGCCGCAGAAGGTCCTGGACCACCTGATGACCCAGTGCCTCAGTAAGGTCCAGCGCTGAGTCTCCCTTGAATGCGCCTGCCTTTTGGGGCGCGGCTACGTAAGCCCGGGCTTTGATATGCCATCTTCTGGCCTTCATATGCCAATTTTTTCTTTTCTTTTCTGAGGCGTCTATGTTTAGCCTGATGTCACTGGGCCACGAGGGGGAAGTACGTGGTCTGGCGGAAGCGGTTCGGGACGGACCGCTGCATAACAAAAGAAAGGAGACTCTCATGAATCATCAAACCAAACCCTTCACCCTGAACTACTTGTTTGCGGCAGCGCTGCTGTGTGCCTCGGCGACCGGTTGGGCGGCTAATCCCGCGCCCGCACCGGGGATTTATCAGTTCGGCGCCAGCCCCGGCACCCTCAATCTGACCATTACCCAGGGCGGCAGCACCGAGACCTGTGAACTCATCATGGACATGGATTTCCAGCCCGCCGCCGGTGGCGTCAATTTGTTGATGGCCAATGCCATCATCATGCCGGGTACGCCGGGTTGTCCGACGGTGCAGTTCCTGCCGCCATGGAACGGCTTCGCGCCGTTGCCCGCACCGCTGGCGGGCAGTACCGTTCCGGCGTCGTTTAACAACGTGATGATCATCGGTCCGGCCGGCGCGCCCTGTACCGCCGCGCCCAGCCCGATGGCCATGCAGTTCACCAACGGGCCCACGGTGATTAACACTTCCGCTTCGAACTTTGCCTTCGCCACGACGTTCGGCGGTTGCCAGATACAGGGCTTCGCCGAAACCCTACCGATGTTCCTGGATGTGGACATCATTCCTTAAAGAGTGAAACGGGGCCCGGTGCAAGCCGGGTCCTTCTCGACTAGAGTAATCGAGAGACTAAACAGACACGTTTTGGGGGTAGGCAATGGACGCCGATTTTTCGACGTTTGAGTTGCAGTATCAAACCGCCGTGATCCGTAATGCCCGGTTCTGCCAGGACGCATCCCTGGAACCGTGGGATAACGAGCCGGAGGAACTGTTACCGACAACCGTGGCGGAGCTGCAGCGTATAGCTGCTTTTTCACCACACGGTGGGTTGAGCTATGAAAGCGCGTGGGAATACCTTTTTCTCTACAATACATACTATGTACTCGATGCACCGTACGAGAACGCCCCCGAACTATGCCAGCTGGTATTGACGTATGACGCCGCCTTCGTGGTGCGTTATCTGTCCACGATAAGGTTACCGCTGCATAGGTTGCGAGCGGCCGCGCTGGATGAGGGAGCCCGTGCGTTGCGAGAATCTTGGCGAGTTGCGTTGGATGCCCAACTGAATCAGGCGGGCTACAGCGCAGCGTTTCGTGCCCGCTATACGGTTGGCGATGTGCCGACCACACCGTCAGAGAGCAAGAGCTCTTTGTATCAGGAAGATGAGCCTTTGAGAGCAAATTTACCGGCCAGGCATGACTGGCTGCTTTATCAGCAGTCCATGGCGGGTGCGACCGACGGTTCGCATTGAATCTGGTGCTTGGTAGCCTCTTTGGGTAGTTAGGGATACCCTGACTCAGACCATCTGGATCGCATAGACTGACATTATCTTGGGGGCAGGCAATGGATGCCGATTTTTCCACGCAGGCTTTGCAGTACCAAACCACCATATTGCGCAATACCCGGCTGGGGCAGGACGCGTCACTGCTGCCCTGGGCGGCGAATCCGGAAGAGCTTAAGACCACCGCGGTGGCACAACTGCATCGTATCGCCGGATTTACCCCGGACGGTGGGTTCAGCGAGCACGGCGGCTGGGAGTATCAGTTTCTCTATAACACCCTGTACGTGCTGGAAGCCCCCTACGAGGATTCCCGGGATTTCCATCAGATGGTGCTGACCTGGGACGCCACCTTCGCGGTGCGCTACCGGGCCGTTGCGGAGCAATCCCTGGATAACCTGCTGGAGGTCGCCTTCGGCCCCGGCGCCCGGGCCTTCCGGCGCCGTTGGCGGACCGCCGCGGACGCGCTGTTCGACCAGGCCGGTTACGGCCCCGCTTTCGGCGGCGACGCCCTGGACCACGCCCTCATTATGCAGCCGCCCGCGACGAAGCCTGTATACCAGCAGGACGAACCCCTGCACCCCGGCGTCACGCCCGCCCAGGAGGTGCGCCGCCCCAACGGGGCGGAGACCGGCACAGTCGGCCGCACCCATTAGCCCGGTGCGATAGCGTCGAAGGATTGGAAAGGACTCTGAAACATGGCAATAACCAAAACGCTGCTTCATCTGGCCCTCGCCGCCTCGATCTGGCTTGCGGTTGCGGCGGCGCAGGGCGCGCCGGTGACGTTTTCTTCCAAGGAACTCTGCGTGGAGGGTGTGGCGGCGCCGCTTGAAGTGGAAGTGGCGGAAACCCAAGCCCAGCGCAACCGGGGCCTGATGCAGCGCGACAGCCTGGCCGAGGACGCCGGCATGCTGTTTCTGTTCGACGGCCCGATGGCGAAGGGCGTCGGGTTTTATATGTACCGCACGCTGATTCCCCTGGACGTGGCGTTCGCCGACCCGGACGGCCGTATCGTGTCGATCATGACGATGACGCCGTGCCCCCATGACGACCCGCGCCGCTGCAAGATCTACCGGCCGGGGAGGGCGTTCGTGTCCGCGCTGGAGGTGAACGCCGGCTTCTTCGAGCGCCACGGCGTAAAAAAAGGGGACAGACTTTTCGATCCACAGGAAGGGCGCTGCGATCTCGCACCCGACGACGAGCCGATCACCGACAAGGATTAGCGTTTCCGGCTTATTCCCTCCGCGTTTTACCCCGGCACACTGAAGCCGTACCGACCCAAGGAAGCGGAACGGAGAGCGAGATCGATATGTCGGAGGAGCGCACCCCCTACGCGCCGGGCACCGGCTCGGCGGCGGATGCCTGGGTGGACCGCCTGCTGGAACGGGGGCGCGGCCCGGAGCTGGCGCCGATGCCCTTGAACACCCCGCTGGACGGCACCCACGTGACCGCGGCGGTGCGGCTCACCGGCCGCGACCGCTTTCACCTCGCCCGCGTGCTGGGCGTGGACCTGCCCACCCTGGAACATTGGGAGCGCGGCCTGGGCGCGCCGGACGGCGCCGCCCACGCCTTGCTGCTTATCGCCCTGCGCTTCCCCGAGGTGATCCGCGCGTTCTCCACGGATTGACCGGCCGGGGTTACTGCCGGGCGTTGAGCATGGCGATGGCGGCCAGCGCCTCCGGGTCGTGTTCCTTGAGCCGGTTGGCGATGCCGTGCTGGAAGAAGTAGCGGAAATCCGGCTCCTTCTGCGCCGGCACCAGGCAGTGGTCGCCGGGCAGCACCGGGGTCTGGGTGACCGCCGCCTCGTCGGCGACCATGGCCCGGGCGGTGCCGTCGCCGTACAGGCGCCAGCTCACCACTTCCATCAGGCTCAGGGTTTCGAACTCGTCCTCGGAAAACACCGCGTGGGTGCCGATGGTGTCGGGGATCTCCTGCACCGGGCCCCGGGCGGGATTGTCGAAGGTCGGTTTGCCGAAGAAGGACACCGCGGCGTCCAGCTCCTGGACCTTGTGCGGTGGCGCTTCGCAGAACAGGTAGTCGCTCTCCGGCAGCCGGTAGCCTTCCCAGCGCCCGTTGAGCGGGTCCGCCAGCTCATGGGCACTGGCCAGCTTTCTCAGCCACGGCACCATCGCCAGGGTCTCGCCGTTTTCCAGGCGTGCCCAGGCCAGGATTTTGACCGAGAAAAGGGTGTCGGGATGCTGGTCGTTGGCATAGAGCAGTTCCATGCCGTCGTATTCAGGGGAGAGCCTGAGAATCGGCGGCGAAGCGGCTCGCCGTCGTGGGGTGAATGGCAACACGTTGTTGGGACGCTTCGTGTCGCCGATGGGGTCACGCCGGTTTGCCATAAACACCTCCGCGCAGCCTATGTTTTCACACTAGACGGTGGCGGCGGGGCGCGCAAGCGCTGTTTTGCGGGAATTAAAGCGGCGATCGGATCAGCCGATGAACCGGCCAGGCGCCACGCGCATACGAAACTTACAAGCCGGAAAACCGTCATGTCCCGTTCCTCCCGTTTTAGTATTCGCTCCAACCTGCAGAACAAGATGCTGCTTCTGGCCCTGGGCCCGGTGCTCCTGATTACCTTGATTCTGGAGGTGTTGGCCACCCTGGAAAGCCGCCGGGAAACCCGCGAAAGCCTGGCCGAGCAACGGTCCGCGCTGATCGAATCGCGCCAGCAGGGCATCAAGAATCTGGTCGACGCCGCCAAGGCGTCGGTGAGCCACCTGGCCGACGCGCCGCCGGAACAGCAGGCCGAAGCCCAGGCCCGTGCCCGGGAGATCCTCGGCAACGTCACCTTCGGCGGCGGCAACTATTTGTTCGTGTATGACTTCCAGGGCAACGTGGCGGCCTCGCGCACCGACAGCGTCGGCGGCAACAGTTGGGACCTGCAGGACGAAGACGGCCAGTATGTGATTCGCGATCTGATCGCCGCGGCCCGCGACGGCGGCGGTTATTACCAGTACCGCTGGACCAACCCGGCCACCGAGACGGTGGAAGCAAAGTACTCCTACGCCACCGCCATTCCGCAGTGGGGCTGGATGATCGGCGCCGGGGTGTACGCCACCGAGGTGGACAAGAGCATGGCGCTGGCGGAAGCGGAGGCGATGGCGTCGCTGAAGCGATCCATGATCACCACCGTGGCCACCGGCCTGGGGCTGATGGCGCTGGTGGGCGCCGGCGCCGCCTGGATGGTGCGCCGCACCGTGCGGCCGATCCGCGATACCGCCACGGCCATGGAAGACATCGCCCGCGGCAAGGGCGACCTGACGCGCCGGCTGGCGGTGACCACCGACGACGAAGTCGGCGAACTGGCCAATCAGTTCAACGGTTTCGTGGCGCGCATGCAGGAGACCCTGCTGGAAGTGCGCGGCAGCACCCGCCACGTGAACCGCGCCGCCGATGAGATCGCGCTGAGCAGCGAGGAGTTGGCCACGCGCACCGAGCAGGCCGCCGCCAACCTGCAGGAGACGTCCGCCTCCATGGAGGAGATCACCGCCACCGTCAATCACAGCGCCGAATCCGCCGGCCAGGCCAACAAGCTGGTGGCGGGCACCGGCAAGGTGGCCGGCGACGGCCTGGCGGTGATGGGCCAGGTGGAAACCACCATGGGCGAGATCAGCGATTCCGCCACCCGCGTCAACGAGATCGTGACTCTGATCGACGGCATCGCCTTCCAGACCAATATTCTCGCCCTCAACGCCTCGGTGGAGGCGGCCCGCGCCGGCGAGCACGGGCGCGGCTTCGCGGTGGTGGCCGAGGAAGTGCGCAACCTGGCCGGCCGCGCCGGCGAAGCCGCGCGCGAGATCCGCGCCTTGATCGACACCTCGGTGGCGCGCACCCGGGAAGGGTCGGAACTGGTTCGCCAGGCCGGCGAGACCATGCGCGGTATCGTCGACAGCGTGGCCCGGGTCACCGAGGTGATCGAGGAGATCAGCAGCGGCGCCGCCGAGCAGAGCAGCGGCATCGGCCAGGTGAACACCGCCGTGGCGGAGATGGATTCCGTCACCCAGCAAAACGCCGCCATGGTCCATCAGACCTCCGGCAACGCCGCCGAGATGCGCGGCCACGCCGGCCGCCTCAGCACCCTGATCGATTCCTTCGTGCTCGGCGAAGCAACCTGAAAAGCGCTACACCGCCGTGGCGATCAACGCCAGCACCGGCAGAACCGGCGCCAGCCGCACCATCAAGCGCGGCCGGTAGGGCAGCAAAAACACCAGCGGCAGGCCGGCCAGGGTCACCAGGCCCAGCGCCATGGAGAGCGCCAGGCCGGTGGGCCACAGCCGCAGGCAGCTGGCCACCATCAGCGCCATCAACACCCAGCCGGCGACGCGGAAGGCACGCAGCCGTGTCGCCGGCGGTTTGGCGCCGATGGCCGCTTCATGGTGGCGTTTCATCGCCAGCGCCAGGGCGGTCAGGCCGGCGTAGGCGAGGCTCAGCGGCAACGTCACGGCAATGACCGTCATGCGCCATCCTCCACGGTACGTCGTTGTGGGAGCGGGCCGCGCCCGCGAACGGGTTGCTTCCGCACCACCCGCCACAACGCGTAGCCGCCGGTCGCCGCCATCAGCAAACACACCACATCGAACCCGGCCAGCGCGCCGGTTCGCCAAGCGGTGGCGCTGAACAGGTGGCTGTCGGTGGTGGCCACATTCAATAGCGGCAACGCCGCCCACAGCACGGTGATTGCCGCCAGTTGCTCGATCCAGCCGCGCCGGCCCGGGCGCAGCAGGGCGTGGCCCAGGGCCAGCAGCCAGGTGAGGAAGAACACGCGGATCTCCCAGCTCTCCCGGGCGGCCAGTTCCACCGGCAGCAGCCGGTTGGCGGCGAAGTAGGCGGCCAGCGCGCCCAGCAGGCCGGTGAGCGAGGCGATGTTGAGCCCGTTCACCAGCCGCAGCGCGGCGCCCGGCGCCTTGCCGCGAAGCTGCTGGGTGCGCTTGGATACCCACAGCAGCATGCCGGTGGCGACCCTGGCGGTGCCACCGACGCCGAACAGGAAGAACAGCCAGCGCACCGTGGGGTCGGCGAAGCGCGCCAGGTGCAGGTTGACCAGCAGGTTGTAGACCCGGAAGGCGCCGGGCACCGCCTCGTCGCCCGGTCGCGTTTCCAGCAACTCGCCGGTGCCGCCGTTGAACACCAGGGTGGGATTGCCGCCCCGGCGCTGGTCGGTGATGTGGGGATCTTTCGTCGTGGATACGCGGATCACCGCGTTGTCCCGGTTGGGCCAGTCCACGCTGATGCGGCGCACCGGCTGGTCGAAGGTGTCCCGGGCGCGCGCCACCAGCGGCGCGATGTCCACCATCGGCATCGCCGCGCCGCCCTCGGCGGCCGGCTCCTCGCGCGGAAACACGTCCTGGAAGAAGCCGCGCCAGCCGTCTTCGTAGGCCGCGTTCATGCCCCAGGGCATCAGCATCACCATGAAAATCAGCAGGCCCGAATAGGTGATCATGAAATGAAACGGCAGCGCCAGCACCGCCGTGGCGTTGTGGCTGTCCAGCCAGGAGCGCTGGCCCTTGCCGGGCCGGAAGGTGAAGAAATCCTTGAAGATTTTCTTGTGGGTGATCACCCCGCTGACGATCGCCACCAGCATGAACATGGTAGCCACGCAGATCAGCCAGCGTGCCCAGATACGCGGCACCCCGTACAGCTCAAAGTGAAAGCGGTAAAGAAAGTCGCCGCCCCGGCTGGCGCGCGGCGACAACAGCTCGCCGCTGCCGGCGTCCATCACCGCCTGCTCGCCGCGCCGGCGGCCGCCTTCCTCGGCCTGGGGTGTGTCCGGCTGCCAGCGCAGCTGCGCCACCGGCGAACGGGCCTCGGGCAGCTGAATGTCCCAGCTTTTCGCGTCCGGGGCCTTGGCGTTGAGCGCCGCCCAGGCCAGCGCCGGGGTGTCCGGCGACGGTTGCGAGTGGTGCAGCTCCGGCGCCATCCACAGGGAGATTTCCTCGCGGAAATAGGCGCTGGTGCCGGTCACGAACATCGCCAGCAGCAGCCAGCCCAGCAGCAGGCCGCTCCAGGTGTGCAGCCAGGCCATGGATTGCCGCAGACCCGCCTTCACAACAGCGCCTCCGGGCCGCCCAGCCAGGCCAGCGCGGCCAGCACCAGCGCCGGCATCATAATGCCCACCCAGGCGCGGGCGGCGCTACGCGTGGCGAACGCCCACAGCACCGCCACGGTGTAGATCAGAAAGGACAGAAGGTTGGCGGTGATCACCGCCGTGGCCGGCACCGCCGGCAGCCACAGGGCGAGGGCGGTGGTGGCGCAGGCGGCCAGGGCGTAGCCGCCGAACACGGCCGCCAGCGTGCGCGAGGCCACGCCGACCGCGGGCGAGGCGGCGAGCCGCTGCAAAGAATGTTTGGACATGCAATCCCCAGCACCGAAGCGTCGGCACCCGTCATGGACGGATAAAGCAAATAAGAATCGTTATTATCCGCATCTGGGGAGTGAATGCAATCGCCGGTGTCAGGCGGATTGCCGTAACCCGACGTCCGCGCCCGCCTGTGCCGCCAGCGGTTGCCGCAGCCGCCAGCGCAGGCGAATGCCGAGCAGTACCGCGGCGGCGGTGAGGCCCGACACCAGACCGATCCAGAAGCCCGCCGGGCCCATGGTCGGCACCCACAGATCGGTAAGCCCGAGTACATAGCCCACCGGCAGACCCACGCCCCAGTAGGCCACCAGCGTCATCAGCATCGGCCAGGCGGTGTCCTCGAAGCCGCGCAGGCAACCGTTGGCGCACACCTGCAGGGCGTCGGACACCTGATAAATACCGGCGAACAGCAGCAGGTGGGCGGCCAGGGCGATCACCTCCGGGTTGTCGGTGTAGATGTGCGGAATCCAGGGCCGGCTGACGACCAGCGCCAGGCCGGCGAACAGACCGATGCCGCCGGTCATCGCCAGCGAGCAGCGCACCGCCCGGCTCAGCCCGGCGCTGTCGTGGCGGCCGCGCGCATGCCCCACGCGCACCGTGGCGGCGAGGGCGAAACTGAGCGGGATCATAAAGATCAGCGAGGTGAAGTTGAGCGCGATCTGGTGGCCGGCGACGATCTCCGGCCCCAGCCGGCTGATCAACAGCGCGATCACCGCGAAGATGCTCACCTCGAAGAAGATCGACAGCCCCACCGGCAGCCCCAGCCGCAGCATGTAGCCCAGGCTGGCCAGCTCCAGATGGCGCTCGCGCAGCGTCAGCCGGGCCGGGCGGTAGACCGGATGGCGGCGGATATAGGCGCCCATCATCAACGCCATGCTCCACATCACCAGGCTGGTGGCCCAGCCGCAGCCGACCCCGCCCATGGCGGGAAAACCCAGCTTGCCGTAGATCAGCACATAGTTGGCGGGGATGTTGATGGCCAGGCCGATAACGCTGATCCACAGCACCGGCCGGGTGTGGTTCATCGCCTCGGTGTAGCTGCGCAATGCCAGCAGCACGGCGGCGCCGGGCATGCCCCAACTGAGCGCGTCCAGATAACCGGACACCAGCGGGCGAATCGCCGGGTCCACGTCCATCAGGCCCAGCAGCGGCCCCATCGAGCGCAGTATCACCGCGCTGAACAGGCCCAGCCCCAGCGCCAGCCACAGCCCCTGCTGGGCCACCGGGTTGACGCGATGGTAAGCTTCGCCGCCGAGGTGGCGGGAGAGAATCGGCGTGGCACTCATCAGCACGCCGGTCATGAACAGGAACAGCGGCACCCAGATGCTGGCGCCCACCGCCACCGCGGCGAGATCCTCGGCGCCCACCCGGCCCGCCATCATGGTGTCGACGAAGCCGTTGGCGGTCTGCGCCAGCTGGCCGCCGAGAATCGGCAAGGCAAGACGCAACTGAGCAAGGTATTCGAGACGATGAGCGGACATGGCGGACTACAGCCTGATCACGGGGCGGCTACCATACCGCAATCCCGTGGCGTGGTGCACCGCGCCACCGACCTGGAAACGCTGTTTCGGGACACTTTTTTCGAGCGCCACCACACCGTGCTGGAAGGCGGCTTCGAGGAGCCGGTGTATTTGGCAGGCACATCGGTGGCGGGTGAACCGGCCCGTATCCGCTACACCCGCGATTATTTCCGCAGCGCCCTCCATGAAGTGGCGCACTGGTGCGTGGCCGGCCCCCGCCGCCGGCGCCTGGACGACTACGGCTACTGGTACGCGCCGGACGGCCGCGACGCCGCCGCCCAGGCGGAATTCCTGCGCGTGGAAGTGCGGCCCCAGGCGCTGGAAGCGCTGTTCTGCGCCGCCTGCAATCATCCGTTCCGCGTCTCCCTGGACAACCTGGACGGCGACCCGGGCGACGAAGCCCGCTTCGCCGCCGACGTCCAGGCCCTCGCCGAGCGCCTGCACCGCGACGGCCCACCGCCCCGCGCCCGCCTCTGGCTCGACGCCCTGACGCGCTTCTACCGCACCTAACTCTATCAGCGAAGCATGTGCAGGAAATGCATGTGCTTCTCGTACTGGTCGAGCACGTCGCTGATCACCTGCTCGCGGGTGAAGCCCATCAGGTCGTAGTCCTGGCCGCCTTCGCTGAGGAACACGTCGGCGCGGAAGTACTGGTCGCTGTCGGCGTGACGTTTCGAGTGCTCCAGCTGGCGCATGGTGATCGACGGGCGCGCGTAGCCGCGTATGCGTACACCGTAGAGAAAGTCGGTTTCCTCCGCGTGACCGACGATCAGGGTGGCGCGGTCGTCGGCTTCTTTCACTTCCACTTCCAGGCCGTGGCCACGCAGTTCGTCGGCCACGGCGTTAAGGGCCGGCGTGGCGACGTCGCGCAGGAACGCCTCGACCCGGGCGCGGCCCGGGAAGCTGACCATGCCCCGCAGGCGCGACTTCCAGCCGCCGGTGGGCGCGGTGTGGCCCACGTGGATGGCCGCCGGCGCGGTGCCCAGATTGGACTGGAAGCTGGTGCGCCGGATGCCTTCCACCCTCAAGGATCGGACCAGCCCGAAGCAGGCGATCAGCAGCACCGCCGAGAACGGCAGCGCCGAGGCGATGGTGGCGGACTGCAGCGCCTGCAGGCCGCCGGCCAGCATCAGCGCGATCGCCACCAGACCCTCGGAGCCGGCCCAGAAAATCCGCTGCCACACCGGGGTGTCGTCGTGGCCGCCGGAGGCCAGCATGTCCACCACCATGGAACCGGAGTCCGAGGAGGTGACGAAGAACACCACCACCATCAGGGTGGCGACGCCGGAAATAAAGCCCGACCAGGGGAACTGCTCCAGGAAGCGGAACAACGCCACCGCGTTGTCGTCCTTCACGTATTCCGCCAGCTGCGCGTAGGAGCCGTCCAGAATCATGCGGATCGCGGAATCGCCGAACACGGTCATCCAGAACAGGGTGAAGCCGGCGGGCACCAGCATCACGCCCAGGGCGAATTCACGGATGGTGCGGCCGCGGGAAACACGGGCGATGAACATGCCCACGAACGGCGACCAGGAAATCCACCAGCCCCAATAGAACAGGGTCCAGCCCCCCATCCAGTCCTGCGGGCCGTCTTCCACCTTGGGCTGATAGGTGTAGAGGTTGAAGGTCATGCTGACCAGCTCGGAAAGGTAATCGCCCAGGTTCTGCACATAGGCTTTCAGCAGGAACACCGTGGGCCCGAGAAACAGCACGAACGCCAGCAGCAGAAAGGCGAGCCCCAGGTTCAGTTCGGACAGGCGGCGGATGCCGGCGTCCAGGCCGGTGACCACGGAGATGGTGGCCAGGCCGGTGATGGCGACGATCAGCCCCACCTGCACCCATTCGTTCTTGGGCAGCCCGAACAGATAGTTCAGGCCGGCGTTGACCTGCTCGACGCCGAAGCCCAACGAGGTGGCCACGCCGAACACCGTGCCCACCACCGCGAAGATGTCCACCGCGTGGCCCAGCGGGCCGTAGATTTTCTTGCCGATCAGCGGGTAGAGCGCCGAGCGCAGCGTCAGCGGCAGGCCGTGCCGGAAACTGAAGTAGGCGAGAATCAGGCCGACAATGGCGTAGATGCTCCAGGCGTGCAGCCCCCAGTGGAAGAAGGTGGCGCGCATCGCCTCCTTGGCGGCGGCGATGGTGCCCGGGTCCGCCATCGGCGGCGCGGTGAAGTGGGTCACCGGCTCGGCGACGCCGAAGAACATCAGGCCGATGCCCATGCCCGCGGAGAACAGCATCGCGAACCAGGACCCGTAGCTGTAGTCCGGCTCCGAGTGATCCTTGCCCAACTTGATGTCCCCGAAGCGGCTCACCGCCAGAAAGGTCACCAGGGTGATGATGATCGCCACGGTGAGCACGTAGAACCAGCCGGCGTCGCTGATCACCCGCGCTTTGACGGTGTTGAACACGTTTTCCGCCGTGTCCGGCACGATCACCGAGAACAGCACCATGGCGGCGATGATCGCCACCGAAGTGAAGAACACCGGCGGGTTGATCAGCACCTTGGGTTTTTGTTCTGGGGCGGGGCTTTGCTGGGGATCATCACTCATCGGGTTCTCCTGATCCTTGGAAGAAACTCAATATCGAGACGCTAACACAGCGGCGGTGAAAACGACGCGAGTTTGTGGGAGCCAGCCTTGTGGGAGCTTGCTTGCAAGCGAAAGGCAAGCTTTGCTTGCCGGCAGGATGCCAGAGGCCTCTCTAAAGGCTATACAAACAACCTCTCTGGGATCCTGCCGGCCGGCATAGCCGGCCTTTCGCGGGCAGGGCCCGCTCCCACAAAGGCCCGCTCCTACAAGCGGCCGGCCTGCTTGAGTTGTTGGTAGGCCTGGCCGAGGCGCTCGGCGAGGGTGTCCGGGGTGGCCGCCACCAGCTGCGCGCCGGCGTGGCGAAGGCGCGCGTGCAGGGCGCGGCGCAGGTGTTGTTCGTGGGCGTCGGCGGTGACGCGCAGGGCGTCGTCCACGCCGGTCACGCGGGCGTGGCGCAGGGCGGCCTGCTCGGGCAGCTCCATGTCGGCGACCATCACCAGGTGGCGGCGGCTGAGCATACGCACGGCGGCGAGCAGGTCGTCGCTGTCCTCCGCCTGCACCCGGCTGATGATCACCACCAGGGCGCGCCGCCGCCAGCGGCCGTGGAAGTGCCGCGCCGCCTGGCTGAAGTCGCTGGCGCGGTCGGCGGGGTGCACGTCGTAGAAGCCTTTCAGCAGACTCTGGATGCCGTTGGGCCCGTGCACCGGATCCAGCCAGCGCGGCGTTTCCGCCGAGAACAGCATGGCGCCGGCCCGGTCGCCCTGGCGCAGCGCCGACCAGGCCAGCAGCAGGGCGGCGTTAAGGCCATGGTCGAAGGCGGTCAGGTCGCCGATCGGCAGCGCCATGCGACGGCCGCCGTCGAGCAGCACCCAGACGCTCTGGTTCTGCTCGTCCTGATAGTGGCGGGTGATCAGCCGCTGGCGGCGGGCGCTGGCCTTCCAGTCGATGCGGCGCGGGCTGTCGCCGGCCTGGTAGTCGCGCAGCTCGTGGAATTCCAGGCCCTCGCCCCGGCGCGGCTGCACCCGGGCCCCGAAGCGGCCACGGCTTTTGTCCACCGCCAGGGCGGCGCGGGCGATCGGCGAAAAATCCGGATAGACCGGCACCCGCCGCTCGGCGGCGATGCGCCGACGCTGCTGCCAGAGGCCGCGCGGCGACGGCAGCCACAGCTCGATATCGCCGAACCGCACGGTGCCGCGCCGGGAGGGCCGGTAGCGGTAGGTCACTTCGGTGCGGTCGTGATCGACGGCGGGCACCAGGGTGCGCGGCAGGCCGGTGAGCGGATCGTCCGGCGGGTGGTGATCGGCCACCAGCCACGGCTCACCGGCGACGGCGCCACGACTGTCGAGCAGCAGGGTGACGGTGTGCGCGATGCCCACCGCCAGCGCCGCCGGCAGCCGCCGCTCCGCCGCCGGCGTCGGCCGCGCGCGCAACCGGCGCAGATCGTCCAGCGCCCACAGCGCGCCGGCCAGACCCAGGCCGGCCCAGGCCAGCAACGCCGGCGCCGCCAGTTCCGGCAGCCAGACGCGCGCCGCCAGCGGCGCTATGCTGAGCAGCGCCCAGCCAAGCAATCCCTGAATCAAACGCTGCCCGGGCCTTATCGGCATGCTGCCCCCATGGCGGCTTGGCTTCTTGTGGGAGCGGGCCACGCCCGCGAAAGGGCGCGGAGCGCCCGGCAGGATCCCAGAGACCTTGGTAGCAGCCCGCTTTCCAAGCTCTCTGGTATCCCGCCGGCCGGCTTTTCCGGCCTTTCGCTTGCAGGCAAGCTCCTACAAGGGGGCGGTTCGCACGCCTG